>NZ_JBEPTK010000009.1 GCF_040549485.1 Constrictibacter sp. MBR-5 | reverse complement strand
CGCCTACGGCTCCGCATCACCCAGGACGGCAGCGAGCACTTCAGGGGGTCAATATTGCAAGCCGATACGGGGTCAGCTTTGAACGCCGTTTGACAAGCTCGTCTCGGATCATCCGGAGCCCACCCGCGACTCCGGTTTCGGCCGGGAGGTGCGCGAGGCCCAGGCCCGCCGCCGGCAATGGCTGATCGCCGAGGGCCTCGCTCACGAGGAACAGAATCGGATCGTCTATCGTGCCAACATGCTGGCGACCCTGCGCCGGCGCGAGCTCACTCGCGTGGCCGGTCAGCTCTCCGAGGAGTTGGGCCTTGCCTATGTTGAAGCCCGCCCCGGCGAGCCGGTGGAGGGGACGCTCCGCCGTTCCGTCCAACTCGCCAGCGGCAAATATGCGCTCGTCGAGAACAGCCGCGAATTCACCCTCGTCCCATGGCGCCCCATCCTCGAACGCCATGTCGGCAAGCAGGTCTCCGGCATCATGCGCGACGACGGCATTTCCTGGACCATTGGGAGGCAGAGGGGTGGGCCGAACATAACGTAGTCATTCGTGGGGAAAGACCCGTCGGCAGGGGGCTTCAATTGACAATCGCGGTGTTGATCAAACGACGGCGCGACCTTCCGCTAAGCGCTGCAAAGCATGCGTTTCGCCAGAAATGTCCAGAGCAACCCCGCCAGAATCAACCGATAGATCACGAAATGAGTAAAGCTGGCGCGCTAGAGCCAAGCCATCAGCCCGGCAATCGCAGCAAGTGCACTTGCAAACGCAAGCATCCCGGCAAGCACTGCGTCGCCCTGAAGCGCGACGTCCCCGGGCCGAGCGAGGTCATAACCTCCAAGAAGGCCCGCCGCGGTGGTGGTGCGGATAGAGAGCGGTAACGAAAAGTGTGCCGTGTCAACGGCGTCGCTTGTCCACCGTTGGGGGACAGTGGACGAGCGGCTAGTGTTCCCGGACAGACGCGGGAAGCTCACGATCGGCCCAATGCGGGATCGACCGATCTTGCTTTGGACGACGCGGAGGAGGAAGTATCCCCACCGCATGCTCAGCTTTGGCCAGCTTTTCGAATTGGTCGGGGGGTATCGCCGACCGCAATCCCTCGACGGCGGTCTTCAGAGCTTGGGCCTTTTCACCTCGTTCGATCGCTTGATCGGCCGCCAGTGTCGCAATCAACGGTACCGGCTGCGTACCGCCACCTGGCGGATGATCATTTGCTGTGGGTGGCCGCGTATCATCTTCCGGTCGTGGGCTAGCCGAGCGAGGGCGGAAAACGGGAGGCTCGAGGAAGTCGATTAACGCTTTTTTCGCAGACGGACCGTGTTCGACTTGCGCGAAGACCTGCCGATCGTGAAGCGCCGCGTCAGCATCGGCAATCGATCGTACGATCGGCCGCTCCCTATCAAGTGAATGAGAGTTGAGAGCTTTCGATAGCGAAGGGGAGACCGTCGACACCAAAACTGTTGTCGACAAGAGCGCTAGGGTTTTGAGATTGTTCCTCATGCAAACTTCCTTCCATACCGCAGGCTACGGTCATGAAATTAGGAGGCTCGTGTATCTGGGGTTCATCCCTACGGTGCCGAAAAGTTTCCAAAGGAAGAAATTTTGTAAACGAACGTTGCTCGGAAGACCATTACGAGGAACGCGTCAAATCCGGGATGGTCGGCTGCAGCGCATTGAGGCAATCATCCAGTGGCAGCATCGTGTGGCGTCGGAAGGCGACAATCACCGCTTCCTCTTCCACCGACAGGACCGTCGAACGTGGTTCTGCCGGTCCCGTCCGGCGGTCGCTGACCGTATCACGGTTCTTCCACTTGGCGGCCATCTTCTGGTTAATCCCGTAGCGCTTGGCCAGCGTTTTCAGGCTCGCTTGACTATTCTGTATTGCTCGACGAACCGCCTCTGTCGTCGTGGCGCTGCCGTGAAGAAACTGTCCCATAGTGCATCCTTCCATTCCTGGGAAAACAATGCACCATCAAAGCCCGGGATCAAACACCAAGATTTGCCGCAAGAAGTTTTCAGGCGAGCCAAAATTCGATTGAAACTTCTGGCTGGTTTCGCGCTTGAAAGATACCGCAATCTCGTCAGGAGCAAACTTTGGTGGTAAAATGCCAAGCGCGTTCTACCAATAAAATCCATATCGACGGAATTTGGGCGGCAAGAACGAGGGTAGCCGTGGTTTATAAGACATGCCCGCAATTGTCGGATACTGCGGTGTTGCCAAGGCGGTGAGTTCACGCAGCCTGGCGATCCGACTTTCTGTGCTTGGATGCGTTCGCAAGAGAGACGGCTCGGGAATGCGCCGGCCGGGAAGAAAAATTTCTTCCCAGAACCTTCCGACACGACGTTCGAGTTTGCTCAGCGCTCTCATGAGACCCTCCGGGTCGCCAGTCAGCTCTGCCGCCGCGCGATCTGCGTCATACTCGCGGGTGCGCGACAGGCCGAGCTGCACGAGCGCCATCAAGGTGGGCGCGAAGATGAGAAGCGCCACGATATGCCACGGAACATAGACCGCGCCCGCGAAAATAAGAGGTAGGTTGAGGAGCAGCAGGAATTGTCCAAGCCAACTCGCGATGGAAACCAACCGTGACATCATATCTGCCAATCCCATGATCCACAGGTCGCGGTTCGCGATGTGGCCAACTTCGTGAGCCAGGACGCCGACGAGTTCGCGACCGTCGAGGAGTTGAAGCAGTCCATCGGTGACGCAGATTGTACTGTCTTCCGGACTGCCCATCGCGAAGGCGTTCGGCAACGGGCTCGATACGCGATAGAGCTTCGGCGCGCGCGGCAAATCGGCACGTCGCGCAAGTTCCGCTATTCCTGCGACAAGGCCGGGCGCATCACGTCCCGTTATGCGCTCCGCCTGATATGCGGACAGCAAGAAGTCTTGCGGCAGATTGGGGGCAAAAATCAGACCCGCAACCATTCCGAAGGCAAGCAGTAGCCCGACCTCCGCGCCGACGACCGCTGTCATGGACACCCAGGCGATCATCGCCATAAGGCCAAGCAAGAGCGCGGATTGGACGAGATTGATAAATCGATGCCTCGTCGAGACAGCAGGCATTTCCGGCTCCTATCGCGGTTCGCCAAGTGTGATCCTGAGGCTCTTGTGTTGATCGCCGCGCCGGAGGTGCAATTCAACCTGATCCCCGGGGCGATGCGCTTCGAGCGCCGCGATCAGGTCAGCCGCTTCATCAACTCTAGTCGCTCCAAGGCCGATTATCCGGTCGCCGGCTACAATGAACCCATCGCCGCTAATGCGGGCGGGGACCAGTCCCGCGCGGGCAGCGGGGCCGTCAGGATCGACTCCGAGGACCATGACGCCGGAGGAGCCATCCTGCGCGAGCATCGCGTCGACCCTGGGATCGAATAAGATGCCGAGTCGTGGTGGTGCATAGCTGCCGCGAGCGATGAGCTGTGGCACCACCCGGTTGACCGTATCGACGGGAACCGCAAAGCCGATTCCCGCACTGCCGCCGGATGGACTGAAAATCGCCGTGTTGACGCCGATCAGACGCCCCGCGCTGTCAATCAGAGGGCCACCGGAATTTCCGGGGTTAATTGCTGCGTCCGTCTGGATCAGGCCACGTATCGGGAGACTGCCTTCTCCCGGCAATTCGCGGCCGAGAGCCGAGACAATTCCGGTCGTCATCGTCCAGTCCAAGCCAAACGGATTGCCGATGGCGAACACGCTCTGACCGACACGCAACTCGTTGCTGGTGCCGATGGGGATTGGCGGTGGCCGGTCAGAACCTACGCCGATATGCAGGACTGCCAGATCGTGCTCGGGGGCACGCCCCACCAGGCGCGCGGAGAAGGCACGGCCATCAGCCAGCCTGACAACTGCCCGGCTCGCGCCGGCGATAACATGATTGTTCGTCACCACATGACCGAGTTCGTCCCAGACGAATCCTGAACCGTTCCCGCGCGGAACGTCATAGGCATTCCGGGTCCAGGGATCGACTACACGCTCGGCCGTCGTGATGAAGACGACACTGTCTCGAGCGGCGTTGAATACCGTGATGGTGCTTTGTTCAAACGCCGCCAGGTCGCCGCGCGGAGCCACGGCGCGCGGTTCGGCAAACCGACCGAGCACAACGCCCTGAATGATAGGAAAGCTCTGCCACACAATTATGATAAGGAGCGCGGCAGAGGTTGCTGAAACAAGTCGAATGAAAAAGGTTCGGTTCATTGACCGCCATCTGCATTTTCAGTAGGGGGCTGTTCGCGTCGGTCCTGATCGCGCACGAGCCAATGGACAACCCCGAGCGCAAGCGCCGCGCCCGCGAGTGCGGCAATCTTGGATGATTCCGTCTCGCCGAGGTCCAGGATGATGAATTTGCGCGCGATGGCGAGGAGCGCGATCAGCACGATCGTGCGGACCTGGAGGATCCCGAAGCTGCGTTCGGTCGCAACAAGAAGGGAGCGCTTGAACTCGAGCGCGATCACCACGGTGAAGATCATGCCGAACACCACCTGAAAGGTGGCGTAATCGAGAGTGTCGAATGCCCCCAGAACCAGGCGGTTCACGACTTCGCGCATCAGCGCCCAGACCGATGCCACGACGATCGCCGCAATGATGACGCTGAGGACGAAGATGACAACTTGCTCGAACTTCTCGTAGAGCGTCATCGCCGACCATTGTTCACGGGTCAGCCCGGATCGTTGCAAGTCCTTCATGATTGCTCCTCGAAAGCCGCCCCGGAGAGACAAGCTCCCCGGGGCTTCGCCAGACGGTGCGATATCGCACGGAGCGGAGGGGACGCCGCAAACCGGCGACACCCAATGTGGCAAATCAGCCGTTCTTGACCTCGATGCGCTTGACCTTGGCCTGCGCCTCGGGAGTCTGGGGCAGCTTGATCGTCAGAACCCCGTTCTTGAAGGATGCTTGCGCCTTTTCGCCATCCACACCGGGGGGGAGCGGAATTGTCCGGTAGATCGCGCCGTAGCTGCGCTCGGAGAGATAGTATCCCTTCTTCTCCTCCTGGCGCTCGATCTTCTTCTCCCCCTTCACAGTCAACATGTCATCGTTGACCGTCACCTCGATGTCCTTCATCTCCATGCCCGGCAGCTCGATCGACACTTCGATCGCCTTGTCGGTCTCAACCATGTCGGATTTGGCTTCGCCGCTGCCCCAGGGCCATTCGAACTGACCGACCCGGTTCCAGAAGTTCTCGAACACATGGTTCATTTCGCGCTGGAGCGTCGCGATCGGGTTGTCTTCGCTGCTCTTGGCGTCTGGCGCGCCGTCCTTGCGCGCCCAGGGGATCAGGTCCTTGATCTGCATGATGGTGTCTCCTTCGGTTTTCAGGCGCCCTTGACGGCGATCCTTTTTGGCTGCGCTTCAGGGGCTCGGGGGAGCGTCAGGGTGAGGACGCCTCCGCGCATCTCGGCCTCGATCCTGTCGGGGTCGAAATCCTCGGAAAGCGTGAAGGCCCTCTCGAAATCACCCTCGCCATATTCGGCATAGGCAAGTTCCAGGTTTTCTGGCCGCATCGGCTCAACCTTGCCGCGGATCGTCAGCACGCGGTTTTCGAGTGTGATTTCGACCGCATCGGCGGCGACCCCAGGCATTTCGAGCATCATGGAGACACCCTGATCGGTCTCGACGATATCGGTCAGCGGGCGGTAGATGCGGCCGCCGCCGGCGGTCTCGGGCGCGTCGGTCGGCGTCTTTTCGGTGGCTTGCGTGATGTCGGTGCTCATCGTTCCAGCTCCTCTCAGGCTGCCTTGATCTCGATTTTCTTTGGCTTTTCTGCCTCGGGCCGGGAGATGACGATCCGCAATACGCCGTTCGTCATCCTCGCCTCGACCTTGTCATCCGAGGCCGCGAATGGCAGGCGGATAGCGCGGGAAAACTTGCCATAACCGCGTTCGTTGCGGTGCCAGCGCGCACCTTCGGGAACCTCGGGCGCCTTGCGTTCGCCCGACAGCGTCAGGACGTTG
This sequence comes from Constrictibacter sp. MBR-5, assembly GCF_040549485.1. Lineage (NCBI taxonomy): Bacteria > Pseudomonadati > Pseudomonadota > Alphaproteobacteria > Rhodospirillales > Allostellaceae > Constrictibacter > Constrictibacter sp. MBR-5. The sequence goes on along the minus strand of NZ_JBEPTK010000009.1, from coordinate 186,458 downwards.
TCCTTGACCGCGATCTCGATATCGCCCGGCTCAATGCCAGGGAGTTCGGTAGTAACGGCGACGGCTTCCGCACCCTGCCAGACATTCACTGCCGGGAATGCCGCGCGAGACGGCGACGGCCAGAAACCGCGGTCGAGATCGCGCATCATGGAGCGCATCAGCGCAAAGGGATCGCTGCGGCGCAGATATGTCGGATAGGGCATTGCTGGCCTCCTGTTGCTGATCGACACCCCAAACCGGCAGCATGGTCCGGCCGGGCAACCGGGCCGGCCGGATGTCGGTTCGGAGACCGTCCATCAAGATAGGCGGTTCCAATTATTATGCAAGCATATATGATGCTTGCATTGCACTTTGGGTGGACCGCAGTCTATCCTGATTTCTCATGCAGACGGAGGAAAGATACCCTTGATCACTTCTGATCTTGCCCTGATCGGGACGACGATCCACCGGGTCGCGCAGCTCATCCAGCAGCGGATCGACAACGAGATCGGCGACAGCGGGCTGACCCGCCTGTCCTGGATGGCGGCGGCGCATGTCGAGGATGAGCCTGGGCTGACCATCGGCGATCTGGCCGACCGGCTGGAGGTCGGCCCGGCCACAGCCGGCCAGCTCGTCGATCGCATGGTCAGGGGCGGCTGGGTCGAGCGGTCGCCCTCGCCCGACGACAGGCGGGCGCAGATCGTCACGGCAACGTCGAAGGCCCGGGCGATGCTGAAGGAACTCGCGCCGCGGCAATCGGCGCTCGAAGATGAAATCCTGCAGGATCTGTCGGCGGACGAAAGGCGCGTCCTGCTGGCGCTGCTCGAGCGGATCAGGGCGCGGATCGGGCGCTAGTGAAAGGGACAAGGGGCATGGAAAGGAAGACCGAATACAACATCTGGTACTGGGTGGTGGCTTTCATAGCCGTGCTTTTCATCCAGAACCTGATCGCCGGCTGGCAATCCGTCGCGCCGATCAGCTACAGCCAGTTCGAGAAGTATCTCGCTGACGGGAAAATTTCCTCTGTCGCGGTCGGGTCAGACACTATCACAGGCACCTTCGCCGAACCGGTCGACGGCAAGAAGCAGTTCGTGACGACCGTAGTGAATCCCGCAATCCTGGAACGGATAGACCGGTCAGGTATCGAGATCACTGGCGTTCCGCAAAACACTTTTCTCGGCACGCTGATTTCCTGGGTGGCGCCAGCGCTTGTCTTCTTCGGAATCTGGATGCTGCTGTTCCGCAAGTTCGCCGACAAGCAGGGCTTCGGCGGGTTCATGCAGGTCGGCCGCAGCAAGGCCAAGGTTTACATGGAAAAAGAAACCGGCGTCAGCTTCGCCGACGTGGCCGGTGTGGACGAGGCCAAGGCCGAGCTCGAGGAGGTCGTGGAGTTCCTCAGGAACCCCGCCGAATACGGAAAGCTGGGCGCACATATCCCCAAAGGCATATTGCTCGTCGGGCCGCCGGGCACCGGCAAGACGCTTCTGGCGCGCGCAGTGGCAGGCGAGGCCGGCGTGACCTTCTTTTCGATCTCGGGATCAGAGTTCGTCGAGATGTTCGTGGGCGTCGGTGCCGCGCGGGTGCGCGACCTGTTCGAGCAGGCTCGGAAATCCGCGCCGGCGATCATCTTCATCGACGAACTCGACGCTCTTGGGCGGGCGCGCTCCTCCGGACAGATCGCCGGTGGCCATGATGAGCGTGAGCAGACGCTGAACCAGCTTCTGACCGAGCTCGATGGCTTCGACCCTTCTGTGGGCATCGTGCTCCTGGCCGCCACCAACCGGCCCGAGATCCTCGATCCCGCGCTGCTGCGCGCGGGCCGCTTCGACCGGCAGGTGCTGGTGGACAAGCCCGATAAGAAGGGGCGCATCCAGATTCTCGGCGTGCACATGAAGACGGTGACGCTCGCCCCGGACGTCGATGCCGAGAAGGTCGCGGCCCTGACCCCCGGGTTCTCGGGCGCTGACCTCGCCAACCTCGTCAATGAGGCAGCGCTCCTGGCCACGCGCCGCAAGGCTGATGCGGTGACGATGGACGACTTCAACAATGCCGTGGAGCGTATCATCGCGGGGCTGGAAAAGAAGAACCGCGTTCTGAACCCGCGCGAACGCGAGATCGTGGCGCATCACGAGATGGGGCACGCGCTGGTGGCGATGGCTCTGCCCGGCACGGATCCGGTGCACAAGGTCTCGATCATCCCGCGCGGCATCGGCGCGCTCGGCTACACCATCCAGCGCCCGACCGAGGACCGCTTCCTGATGACGCGCGAGGAGCTGGAGAACAAGATCGCCGTCCTCCTCGGCGGGCGCGCGGCCGAGAAGATCGTCTACGACCACCTCTCGACCGGGGCGGCCGACGATCTGGTCAAGGCCACCGATATCGCCCGCGCCATGGTCGCGCGGTACGGGATGGACGAAGACCTCGGGCATGTCAGCTACGACACCGATCGGCCCGGCTTTCTCGGCACCGGCGACCAGTCGTCGTGGCTGAACCGCCGCTACAGCGACGCCACTGCCGAGCGGATGGACGCGAAGGTGCGCGACATCGTGGATGGCGTGTTCAAGCGCACCCTCTCGCTTCTCGAAGCCAACCGGGCGCTGCTCGAGCAATCGGCGCAGGATCTCCTGCAACGCGAGACACTGGACGAGCCCGATCTGGTGGCAATTGGGTCCAAGGTGAAAAGAACGGAAGCCGTCGCTGCGTGACACCGTCACTGACGCAGATGATCGGCGGACAACCCTGACTGGATAAAGAAACGGAGAGGAAAAATGGCAAACGGAACTTGCGATATTTGCGGTCGCCCGGCGACGGCGCGCGTGCGCGCTTCGGTGAACGGCAGAGTTCAGAACATGGAGCTGTGCGATCAGCACTACCGCGAAATGGTGCGCCGGTCGGGCCGCAGCGCATCGCCGCTGGAGTCCCTGTTCGGACGACATTCCCTTTTTGACGAATTTTTCGGCGACAGCGGGTTCGGCGGCCTCTTTGGTGACAGCCCGCTGCGGGGCGGCACGCTCGGCTCCATGGGTGACGGCGATGACGATGTCGTCGACGCCACTTTCGGTGAGGGTGCCCCGCGGCGTGGATCGCGGCGCGGCGGTGGACGCACCATCGCTGACCGGCTGAGCGAACAGGGCAACAAGCTGTTGCAGGATGCCGCACAGAAGGCAGGCGAATTCGGGCGCAGCGAGGTCGATACCGAACATCTGCTTCTGGCACTGACCTCGTCCGACGTCGTCAAAACAATCCTGGAACAGTTCAAGGTCGATGTGGACGACCTGCAGCGCCAGGTCGAGAAAGAAGCGAAGCGTGGAGAGGCCAGGACGGAGGGCGAAATCGGCGTCAGTCCTCGCCTGAAGGACGCGCTGAACCGGGCCTTCATCGCCTCGAACGAACTCGGCCATTCCTATGTCGGTCCCGAGCACCTGCTGATCGGCCTTGCCGAGGAAGGTGAAGGCCTGGCCGCGTCGGTCCTGCGCAAGTACGGCCTCACGCCGCAAGCGCTGCGCCAGCAGGTGACCAAGGTCGTTGGCAAGGGCGCCGAGGAAGGCCGGGTGGAGGCGCCGTCCAGCACGCCCGATCTCGACCAGTTCAGCCGTGACCTGACGAAGCTCGCCCGCGAGGGCAAGCTCGATCCCGTCATCGGCCGCGCCCGCGAGATCGAGACGACGATTGAAGTGCTGGCCCGGCGCAAGAAGAACAACCCGGTGCTGATCGGCGAGCCGGGCGTAGGCAAGACCGCCATCGTCGAGGGACTCGCACAACGGATCGTCGCGGGCGAAGTGCCCGAGGCGCTGCGCGACAAGCGGCTGGTCGAACTCAACATCAACTCGATGGTGGCCGGGTCGAAGTATCGCGGCGAGTTCGAGGAGCGGGTGCAGAAGATCCTCAAGGAGATCACCGAGGAGAAGGACAGTCTGATCCTGTTCATCGACGAGATCCATACCATCGTCGGCGCCGGTCAGGGCGGTGGCGAAGGCGGTCTAGACATCGCCAACACCTTCAAGCCGGCGCTGGCGCGGGGCGAGCTGAACCTGATCGGCGCGACGACGCTCAACGAATACCAGAAATACATCGAGAAGGACGCAGCGCTCGAACGCCGCTTCCAGCCGGTCTATGTCGAGGAACCCACGGTCGCTCAGGTCATCATGATCCTGCGCGGCCTGCGCGACACGCTGGAGGCGCACCACAAGGTGACGATCACCGACGAGGCCATCGTCGCGGCGGCCGAGCTTTCGGACCGCTACATCACTGGCCGCTTCATGCCTGACAAGGCGATCGACCTGATCGATCAGGCCGCCGCACGTGTGAAGATCAGCGCCACAGCGCGCCCCGTGGACGTCCAGGAGCTAGAGGCCGAGGTCGCGCAGATCAAGCGCGAGCAGGACTATGCCGCAGCCCGCAAGCAATTCGACCGGGCAGCGGAATTGAAGAGGGAACTCGAACAGAAGCAGAAGGAGCTGGACGAGCTTCTGGAGATTTGGAAGCGCGACCAGGCTTCGGCGACCGCCGAGGTGCGCGCCGATCATGTCGCGCAGATCGTCTCGAAGATCACCGGCGTTCCGGTCACCGAGCTGACCACCGAGGAGAAGGACAAGCTCCTCAAGCTCGAGGAGAAGCTACACGAGCGCGTCATCGGCCAGGAAGAAGCGATCCGCGCCGTGGCCGATGCGGTGCGCCTGGCGCGTGCGGGTCTGCGCGAAGGCTCCGGTCCGACTGCGACCTTCCTGTTCCTCGGGCCGACCGGGGTTGGCAAGACGGAACTGGCCAAGACGCTCGCCGAGGTGATCTTCGGCGACCAGGATGCGATGATCCGCATCGACATGTCGGAGTATGGCGAGCGCCACTCGGTTGCCCGGCTGGTTGGCGCGCCTCCGGGCTACGTCGGATACGACGAAGGCGGGCAACTGACGGAGAAGGTGCGGCGTCGGCCCTACTCGGTCGTGCTCCTCGACGAAATCGAGAAGGCGCATCCGGATGTATACAACATCCTACTTCAGGTGTTCGACGATGGCCGCCTGACAGATGGCAAGGGCCGCGTGGTGGACTTCACCAACACCATCATCATCGCCACCTCGAACCTCGGTTCGGACATCATCCAGCGCAACCTCAAGAAGCGCGGCACCAAGGAGTTCGACGAGGCAAAGCAGAAGTCCGAACTGATGGACGTGCTGCGCGGTCATTTCCGGCCAGAGTTCATCAACCGGATCGACGAGATCATCGTCTTTCATTCGCTGAATCAGTCGGAGATCCGCCAGATCGTCGAGTTGCAGCTCAACCGGGTGAAGCGGACCGCCCTTACCCAGGGCGTCGAACTCGAATTCGACGTGAGCGTCGTGGATCACTTCGGCGCGGTCGGCTTCCGTCCAGAATTCGGCGCCCGCGAACTGCGACGACTGATCCGGTCCGAACTGGAGACCGAGTTGGCCCGCGAAATGCTCTCCGGGCGGATCGAGGATGGTGACAAGGTCCGCGTCGCCTGGTCGGCGGACGAGCAGAAGGTCGTGTTCGAAAAGATCGCAAAGGACACCGGTGACGTCAGCCCGGACGGTCAGGCCAAGGCCGGGATCGACGAGTCCGGCAAGTTTGCCGGAGACAAGGCGGACGATCCGACGCCCGACGTCCCGGCCGAGGCCAAGGAAGAGGTGCAGTCCAAGGAGGACAAATCCGCCGGGTGACTTTGCGAGGGACTGGCCCGGCGCGATGAGGGTCGCGCCGGCTCATCTCGTCGAAAAGCGACAAGAAGGTTTCACGGCATGAAAGTCATAAGAGCGTTTCGCAATCTCGACCGACACGGGCAGCAGCGCGCGCCGGAGGTCATCGCGGAGGAGGTGCGGCAACTTGAGCCGCATCTCGCGCGCTTTCGCGAGGATCTCGTCCGGCTCGAGGTCGTCGTCTCGCAGACGAGGGGCAAGACGCGCATCCAGGTCAGCCTGCGCCTGCAACTGCCCTCGGGCGTGATCGCGGCGCAGGAAGAGGGGTTCGAGACCGAGCCTGTCCTGCGCAAGGCCTTTGCCGACCTGCGCCACCGGGTCGATCGGCATGTGGCGCGCCTCAAGCACGAGCCGGAGTTCAAGCGTCCCGCCCGCCGGCGCCGGATTGGCGCCCCGCTGCCGCCCGCGCGGAATGCGGCGGAGGCGGAGCGGCGCCAGCTTTTCTTCGGCCTGATCGAGGATCATCTCGATACGGTCTACGACACCGTCAGGCGCGAGTTGACCTATCTCGAATGCAGCGGATCTGTGCCGGAGGGTTACCTCAGCGTTCGCGATCTTGTCGATGCAACGATCCTCAAGGGACTGGAAAGGTTCGAGCAGCGGCCCACCGAGTTTTCCATAGGCGACTGGCTGCTGAAACTGGCTTTCGAGACCATCGAGGCCGAGGCGCATGCCGCGCGCCGCGCGGTGCCGGAGGATGCCGCCTCGATCAACGCGAAACCCGAGACTCCGGCCGAGCATCCCACCGAGTCGGACGAGGAGATGTTTGAGTTCTACCAGCCCGACGACGTGCTGCTGCTCGAGGAGCTTATCGCCGACGACGGCGGCACGGATCCTAAGACCGAAGCGAATCGGCATGAGATTGCCATGGCGCTGCACCGGGCAATCGCCGATCTTCCGCCGGTCGAACGCCGCGTTCTCTATCGGCTCCACCTAGACGACGCCACGGTTGCGGAGACGGCGGACCTTCTGGGCCTTTCCGAGGCAGAGGTCAAAGAAATCGCAGAGAAGGCGGGCGAGACACTGCGCGCGAAGCTTGTCGAAACCGGGCTGATCTCCGAGGCGACGGAGGTCGCGCGTGTCGAACGGGAAATCGCCCACGCAACGCGCCTGCCCCAGCCGATCGACGACCGCCGCCGCCTGGCCGCCGCGCTGGCCGGTGAAGGGGCCGGCTCCCGCACCTGACTCGATACCTGACAAGGAGATAGACCGATGACGACAACCTCTGAAACATCTTCGAGCACGATGCAGACCGTGCTGTGCACCCTGTCCCGGAACTGGTGGGCCTTCGTGCTGCGCGGTGTGCTCTCGCTGGTTATCGCAGTGCTCGCCTTCATCATGCCGGCCGAGTCGCTTCTGGCCCTGACGCTGGTGTTCGGCGCCTTCTCTTTCGCCGACGGATTGTTCGGTCTGGTCGCCGCGATACGCAACATTCGCAAGGGCGAACGCTGGGGCTGGCTGATGTTCAGCGGTCTCCTGGGGATCGCCACGGGCGTGGTCGTGGTCGTCTCGCCCTTCGTCGCAACGCTGGTCCTCGCGACATTCCTCTGGGCCAGCATCGCGTTCTGGTCGGTGTTTTCCGGCGTCCTAGAAATCGCGGCGGCGATCCGCCTGCGCAAGGAAATCAAGGGAGAGGTCTGGCTCATCCTCAGCGGCCTCATCTCGGTCGCGCTGGGTGTAATCGTGACCTGGATGCTGCTGACGCGTCCGCTCGAAAGCTTCCTGGCCCTCGGCTGGCTGCTCGGCTTCTACGCCGCCCTTTTCGGAGCAATGATGATCCTGCTGGGCCTGCGGCTGCGGCGCGCGAATCAGGCAGGGCACGACAAAACTCCCGGCGTCAACCTGTCCGCTGGCAAATGACGCGCTTGGGGAAAGCCGGGCGGCCCGTCGGCGATGACGACGATCTCACCCATTGGGACGAGACGATCTTCGAGCGCTGCCTGAGGGCCGGCTTCAATCCCTTCGGCAGCGGACCGACACCGGTCTTTCTTCGACAGGCAGACCAAAAACAAAGCTGCGAGAAGCCTGATGCTTGGCTGGAGTCAGATTGCGAAGAGGACGATCGCCAATGAATTTCGGACTGCGCGACCTTGCCTATATGGTTGTCGCCGCCTCGTTGGGGATCGGCGTCTATTTCATGTTCCGCGCCATGTATTTGGTGGAAGAGCCTCTGCCGTTCGCCCAAGAGATGACACTGGTCTTTCTGGGCGCCGTCGTCACGATCGCGCTGACCGCGGCTCTCCTCAACCGTCAGACAGAACTCGAACTTCGAAAAGAAGGAAGAGTGATCGTCCTTCAGCAACAATGCGACATTTACATGTCGTGCATAGAAAAGGTGGCGGAAATTGTCGAGAAATCAGAACATGATGAGAGACTGATCGACGATTTGAGGGTTCTGAACCACAAGCTTGCAGTGGTTGCCAGCGAAGAAGTTCTGACCTGCTTCGAGGCCGTTCTCGACACCTTGTTGGCCGGCCTCACGGATGGCGCGCTTGTCGAAGCTGACGGCGAGAAGGTGATGCAGTCCGTCGCCGATCTGACCTCGGCAATGCGATCTGATGTCGTCCAGAGCACGGCGCCGACTTCTAAAAACACGGCGGAAACAATTCGTCGCAATTCTAGACGAATGGAGCGACTTGACGATCTCAATTTTGAAGCGGAGGTCGCTACGATTAAGAAGGAGGAAGATCATGATGCGCGGCCATAACCGCCCACCCTTTCCGCCGAAGATTCCCGGGACCGACATGCGGTCGCCGGAGGTGCCGACCGCGATCATCTACCGTCCGGCCCGTTCCGCGATGACGTCGGCGCCGCGACCCGACTACTGGATACTGGAATTCGAGCCGTCACGTCCGCCCCAAATCGAGCCGCTGATGGGATATACTTCCAGCGACGATCCCTATCGTCCGATCCGGCTGAAATTCCCCGACCGCGAAAGCGCCGTGGAATTCGCGGAGCGGCAGGACTGGCGCTACATCGTGCGTGATGACAAGGCTCACCGGCACGCGCCTGACTGCTGGCGGGGAGAGGAGCGGCATCGCCTCTACAAGGGAGCCGATGCGCCGGAAGCCTATCGTATACCGTCCAGCGTGGATCACGGTCGCACGGATCACCGCGTCCGGCGCGCGGTCGAGGAGAAAGGCACGGTGGACCTGTCGTCGCAAGAACAGGCCGAATTCGATCCGGTGCTCGAAGCCTCGCTCGAATCCTTCCCGGCCTCCGATCCCCCGGCCTGGACGGGCGTGACGATAGCCGGGAAAGAACAATGAACGGAATGTCTAGCGCGAGCGAGGATTTGCCGCTTGTTTCCCTATCTTGACAGCGTCGCGCGCCGCTACCCGCCCGTCATCGTATGGGCGGTCATCGGCATGAGCGTCCTCGCGTTCCTCTATCAGACCAGCCTGCCTCCGCGCGTGCTGGACCGGTTCCTGTTCGAGTTCGCGCTGGTGCCCTCGCGCTTCTTCGGACAGCTAAGCCTCGTCGCCCCGTCCGACTGGACCCCATTCCTGACCAATATCTTCCTGCACGGGGGCTGGCTGCACCTCATCCTGAACATGTGGACGCTCTGGATCTTCGGCCCCGCCGTCGAAGATCGGCTCGGACCGGGTCGATTCACGCTGTTCTATCTGTTCTGTGGTGTGGCGGCCGGACTGGCTCATGCCCTGGCGAACCCCGACTCGGTCGTTCCCGCGCTTGGCGCATCGGGGGCGATCGCGGGCGTGATCGGTTGCTACGCACGCATGTTTCCGGCGGCTCGGCTGGTGGTGATCGTGCCGATTCTGTTCATTCCGCTGTTCTTCGAAGTGCGCGCGTTCATTTTCGCAATGATCTGGTTCTTCATGCAGGTCATTCCCGGCTTTCTGTCGCTCGGCGGCGATCAGGCCACGGGCGGGATCGCCTGGTGGGCGCATATCGGCGGGTTTCTCGCCGGTTGGATTGTCACGCCACTCCTGCGAAGGCGGGCAGCCACCTATCGCCATTATTATCGCGACGAGGGCATCTATGGCTTTCTGCCGGATGGCCGACGGGAAGGGGGACAAGGTCCATGGACATAATGCAGCTTTTCTGGCTGTTCTTCATCATTTCGGCGCTGCAGCCGGTTCTCCAGCGCCGCTATCTTGAGGCGATGCGCACACGTAAGATAGCCAACATCGAGAAGAAGCGCGGCAGTCGCGTCATTCTGCTGATTCATCGGCAGGAGACTATGAACCTGCTGGGTTTTCCCCTGATGCGCTACATCGACGTCAACGATTCCGAGGAAGTCCTGCGTGCGATCCAGATGACCGACGACGAAGTGCCGCTCGACATCGTGCTGCACACACCGGGCGGCCTTGTGCTGGCGGCAACACAGATTGCCCGCGCCATTCAGGGACACAAGGGCAAGGTCACAGTGTTCGTGCCACATTACGCGATGTCCGGTGGCACGCTGATCGCACTCGCTGCCGACGAGATCGTGATGTGTGAACACTCCGTGCTGGGACCCGTCGATCCGCAACTTGGCCAGTTGCCCGCTGCCTCGCTCATCAAGGTCGTCGAGGAGAAACCCATCGCCGAGATCGACGACCAGACCCTGATCATGGCCGATGTCGGTCGCAAGGCCATTGCGCAGATCGAGGCATTCGCGAAACGTCTGCTGTCCGACAAGATGGACGAGAACCGCGCGGCGTCCGTGGCGGCGAAGCTGGCGACGGGCACCTGGACCCACGACTATCCCATCTCTGCCGATGAGGCCCGCGACATGGGCCTGCCCGTTGGAACGGACATGCCCAAGGAAATACTGGAGCTGATGACGCTCTATCCGCAGCCGGTTCGGCGCCAGGGCGGTGGCGTGGAATACCTGCCCGAGCCGCGGCAGCGAGAAGCGCGCCGCGCCATGTCCACGCGCTGAATGCTTGCATCAGCCGGCCGCCAAGACCGGCTCGTCAACGAAAGGATACAGGATGCCCACGGTCGCTTGCCCGCAGTGCAATTCCACCAACAGGGTGCCGCAAGAGCGCCTGACCGACAATCCCAATTGCGGACGCTGCGGCGCGCCTCTCTTTCAAGGCAGGCCCGTCACGCTTACAGCGGCTAATTTTGACCGTCATGCGAATGCCGAACTGCCCTTGCTCGTCGATTTCTGGGCCGAGTGGTGCGGGCCATGCAAGATGATGGCGCCCCAATTCGAGGCGGCGGCGCAGTCGCTCGAACCAAATTTCCGCCTCGGCAAGCTCGATACGGAAGCCGAACAGAAGATCGCCGGCCGCCACGGGATCCGCGGCATTCCCACCATGATCCTGTTCAGTAGCGGGAAGGAAATTGCGAGAACGAGCGGAGCAATGCCTGCCGCGCAGATAGCGCAGTGGGCGCGCTCGCACGTCTAGAGTTTACAGGTATTGGCCTTACCTGCGCCATGCCATCAGGAGAAGAACATGCATGGCGTGACCGGATTTGTCGAAAGTGCGGCCTTGTTGGTCTTTGCCGCGTTCGTGCTCGTGACGATATGTTCACGGATCGGCGTGCCCAGTATCGTCGGTTACATTCTTGCCGGCATAGTCATCGGACCTGCCGGCCTCGGCCTGATTGCGGAGAGCGCTGCCCTGAGCAGCATTGGCGAGATCGGAGTGGTACTCCTGCTGTTCGCTCTTGGCCTGGAATTCTCGTTCGAGAAGATCGTAACGCTCAGGAAGCATGTCTTCGGTCTTGGAGCCGTGCAGGTTGCAGTCACGACGATAACGGTGTCGTTGGTAGCGAGTCTGATCTTCGATCTCGCGCCCCTCCCCGCAATCCTCATCGGCGGGGCCGTTGCCATGTCATCCACGGCCATGTGCCTCAAGGTGCTCGCAAGCGCGAACGCTCTGGGATCGGCCCAAGGGCGTCTGGCCATTGCAGTGCTTCTGTTTCAAGACTTGGCAGCTGTCGCATTCCTGCTTCTGCACGATTCGATGAGTGGAGCCGCCGAGGGACATGGCGTGATAACGGTCGTCGCCAGTGCAATGGCATTGGTTGCTGCTCTGTTCATTGCCCGTGGCCCGTTGCAGGTGCTTGCCCGTTGGGTAGCGTCGCGTGGCGATCCGGAACTTGCCCAGCTCCTCGCGCTCACCATTGCGCTCGGGTCTGCGATTGTCGCGGCCTCCGCCGGTCTTTCTCCGGCACTCGCTGCATTCGCGGCCGGCATGATTATCGGCGAGGGTGACGCGCGCCATGCTGTCGAGAACGAGATTCGGCCCTTCCGCGATTTGTTTGTCGGGATTTTCTTTGTCGGCATCGGAACGCAATTGCCACTTTGGATCATTCCATCTGTATGGCCTGTGGTGCTGATCTGGCTCGCGATCATATTCGCGGGCAAGACGCTGATCGTTTTGGTCGTCGCCCGACTGTTCGGCGAGTCGCTTCAGAGCTCATGGCGCACTGGGATCATCCTGGCCCACGGAGGAGAATTCAGCCTGATGCTGCTGTCGGTTTCCTCGACCTCAAGCATTGTTGCAGAGGAATTCGCTGGTCCTCTACTCCTCGCGATTGGCATGAGCATGCTGGCCGGGAGTGTCATGGTCAGATGGGCGGGGCTAAAGGTTTAGCGGGACCAAAACAACTAGACCCGGCTGAATGAGCGAACCGGTTGAATCTTGATGCAACGTTCTTACCTAAGCATTTTTCGATCACTCACCAGTCATAATCGGCAGCAGCGAGGTAGTGGAGACATAGACGAGAAAGATGGCGTCGATGCCGTGAGCAATAGTGTCCCAAAGCTCATTGACGAGCCGCGGCGCATGCTTCTTTATGGGAATGCTTTTAGCGTGGAGAAGGCTATTTCTACTGGATTTAAGTCGGAGTTGTAGTCCTGGAAAAGGTGCATTTGGAGGCCGGCCCGTTCGATGGCCCGGCGCACGGCGGTGCGCTTATGGCTGGACAGGTTGAGGGGGCGTCCACCCCATCAATCTGTCCAGCCATAAGGGTCCGCGGACTCGCCAGATGATCGAAACAGCGGGAGCGCCGTTGCTGTTTCTTCCGCCCTACAGCCCGGACTTCTCGAAGCTCAAGGCAATGCTCAGGAAGGCAGCCGAGCGCACCATCGACGGCCTGTGGGACAGGATCGGCAGCCTGATCCCAACCTTCACAGTGCAGGAATGTGCCAATTACATCGCCGCCGCCGGATACGATGCAGCATGAACGAATTCTGCTCTAAAAGCGGAACCTATCGAACGCCGGTCGTAGCAGGTTAGTCCGCTCCTCTAGCGGGCTGCGAAAGTGTGAGAAGGTCGAACGGAGAGTAAGGCGCCACGGTCAATAAGACGGGATCGGGAAAACCAGATCATGGATGCGCACCTCGAGCGCGCCAGATTGTATTGGCCCAATCCGCGAAATCCCCATACGGGCCCGCAGCGTGTGATAGCCGCAACAGAGGCCGGACACATGTCAGCACCCGACTACGCTCCGAACTCTTCGAAAAGATTCTTCTTGCATCAACGGGGGCGTCCAGACAGGTCCATGACGATAGTTTCGCCGGGCCTGAGCGTCGGTCCCAGGACCTGTTCGACTTGGTCGGAAACGCACGACCGCGCATGGCGCCGTCGAGCAGCAAGGGTGCTGTCCTGCTGTCGGTTCGAAGAAAGGCCGATGCCGGCATTGCCGTTGGCGCGGAGGGTACCAACATAGCCACTTAATTGTCCGATGTCGTTCTTGTAGGGGCCTATGTCTTAGAACCGTCTTTCGGCATTTCCACATGGCCTGCACGCTGCTGCTCTTTCGGGTCGTAGTGGCGGGGTCTTCCTCCGTCGATCCTATTGTGGGAGTTGTGCACATGGCCTCGGCGGCATACTTCGTTTGGCAGGCGACTCATTATGCCAAGTGGTTGTCCTGATCGTAGAACGTCGATCGCATTCCATCGTATATAAAGACCATAAGCGCTTCTGTCGCATCGCTCGATTATCGTTCCGTTTGTCTCAAGCAGCGGAACGACGCCCATGACCCCCACCAAGCTCCTGATCGGCCAGATCGCCGTCGTCTTCGCCATCGTCATCCTCGGCGTATGGGCGGCGACGCAGTGGTGCGCCGACATGTTGGGCTATCAGGCGCAGCTTGGCAGCCCCTGGTTCGTCCTGTTCGGCTGGCCGGTCTATCAGCCGTGGAAGCTGTTCGAGTGGTGGTATTTCTACGAGGCCTATGCGCCGGAGGTATTCGACAAGGCCGGGATGCTGGCGGCGGGCAGCGGCTTCATGGGCTGTGCGGCGGCGATTATCGGCTCACTGTGGCGCGCGCGGCAGAGCAGGCTCGTCACCACCTATGGCTCCTCGCGCTGGGCCTTGCCGCGCGAGATTCGCAAGGCCGGCCTGTTCCGTCCGGCAGGCGTGTTCCTCGGTAGGTTCGCCGACCAGTATCTTCGCCATGACGGACCGGAGCATGTCATGGCCTTCGCGCCGACGCGCTCGGGCAAGGGCGTCGGCCTCGTCGTCCCGACCCTTCTCACCTGGACCGGCTCGGCCGTCATCCACGACATCAAGGGCGAAAACTGGCAGTTGACCGCTGGCTGGCGCGCGAAATTTTCGCATTGCCTGCTATTCAACCCGACCGACCTGCGGTCGGCCCGCTACAATCCGCTGCTGGAGGTACGCAAGGGGCCGGACGAGGTGCGCGACGTCCAGAACATCGCCGATATCCTGGTCGATCCCGAGGGTGCGCTCGAGCGCCGGAACCATTGGGAAAAGACCAGTCACGCCTTGCTGGTCGGCGCCATCCTGCACGTGCTTTATGCCGAGGAGGAGAAGACGCTGGCGCGAGTCGCCACCTTCCTGTCCGATCCGCGCCGGTCCTTCGCGGCGACGCTGCGGCGGATGATGGCGACCAACCATCTCGGCACGCCGGAGAACCCGAGGGTCCATCCGGTCGTGGCTTCGGCCGCGCGTGAGGTGCTGAACAAGTCGGAGAACGAGCGCTCGGGTGTGCTCTCCACCGCCATGTCCTTCCTCGGACTCTATCGCGACCCGACCGTCGCGGCGACGACCTCGGCCTGCGACTGGCGCATCGCCGATCTCATGGATGCCGAACATCCGGTCTCGCTCTATCTCGTCATCCCGCCATCCGACATCTCGCGCACCAAGCCGTTGGTGCGACTGGTGTTGAACCAGATCGGGCGGCGGTTGACCGAGCGGCTGGAAGGAGACCCGAAGAAGACCCGCAGGCATCAGCTCATAATAATGCTCGACGAGTTTCCGGCGCTGGGGCGGCTTGATTTCTTCGAAACGGCGCTGGCCTTCATGGCCGGGTATGGCATCCGTGCCTACCTCATTGCGCAGTCGCTCAATCAGATATCCAAGGCGTATGGCGAGAACAACGCCATCCTCGACAATTGCCATGTGCGCATCGCCTTTTCCTCCAACGACGAGCGGACGGCGAAACGCATCTCCGACGCTCTTGGCACGGCGACGGAACTCAGGGCGCAGCGCAACTATGCCGGCCACCGCCTAGCGCCGTGGCTGAGCCACGTTATGGTCAGCCGGCAGGAGACCGCGCGGCCGCTGCTGACGCCCGGCGAGGTGATGCAATTGCCGTCCGCGGATGAACTGGTGCTGGTTTCGGGCCTGCCGCCGATCCGGGCGAAGAAGCTCCGCTATTACGAAGATCGCAACTTCACGCAGCGTGTTCTGCCGGCCCCACAGCTTTCCGAAGGCGGCTACGAGGACAAACCGGCACCGCGCCCCGACGACTGGAGCGGCCAGGTGCGCGATACCGACGACCGCCTGATGCCTTCCGGCGAGGACGGTACGAGGCGCGGTTCCCTTTGTGAGGAAGGTGGGCTTCAGCAGCAGCGCCACCCGGGCTTGGCGGAAGAAGAGATTGCGAAGCCCGCCGAACCGGGGCAGCCGGATATTCCGGGACTCGATGTAGACGAGTCGGATGTCGTCGCCGACCAACGCGCCCTGGATCGGCTGTCGAAGCCGGCGCGCGTCTATGGCGTCAACGAAGCAATGGGGCCGGAGAAAGATATCCTCGAAGGATTCTGATCCCGCGCAAGCATCCGCATGTGATCGCATTCCGTCGTACATAAAGGCCGTAAGAGATTCCGGCCCATCCGGCGATCCTTGTCCTGACTTCTTCAAGACTGTCAGGGCAACACTGCATGAAGCCACGCCACAACATCTACATTGACGAGGAAACGAGCGCCGAGCTCGAAGCGCTGGCGGCCAAGCCCGGTGCCTCCAAGTCAGCCATCATCACTGACGCGATCCGCCATTACATCCGTCACCGCGGTGCCCATGCGCTCGATGAGGCGTTGAGGATCCGCCTCGATCGGCTGACGCGCGAGAACAACCTCATCCGGCGCGACATCGATGTCCTGACCGAGAGCCTCGCCTTTTTCGTGCGGCTCTATCTCACCTTCAACGCGCACACGCCGATCCCGGACAAGGCGACGCAGGCGGTCGCGCAGGAGCGTTACCAGAAATTCGTCGAGCAGGTGGGCCGTCAGATCGCCGGCGGCAAGCGCTCGCTCGGCCCCAGGGACGGGGAGGAAAACCCATGAGCACAACTGCCGAAGAACGCCGCCGCGCCATGCTGAAGACGGCGATGGGCCCGGCAATTGCCGAGGCCCTCTCCGATACCGCCGTGATCGAGGTGATGGTCAACCCCGACGGCAGGCTCTGGATCGACCGTCTCGGCGAGGGACGCAGCGATGCCGGCCTGCGTGTTCACCCCTCCGAAACCGAGCGGATCATCCGCCTGGTCGCTTCCCATGTCCGCGCCGAGGTGCATGCGGACAATCCAATTGTCAGCGCCGAGCTGCCATCGGGAGAGCGCTTCGAGGGCGTGCTGCCCCCGGTCGCATTGGCGCCGTGCTTCGCCATCCGCAAGCCCGCCGCGAAGATCTTCACCCTAGCCGACTACGTCCGTGCCCAGATCATGGTCCCGATCCAGGCCGAAGCCCTCAGGCAGGCGGTGCGGGAGCGGATAAACATCCTGGTCGCCGGCGGCACCTCCTCGGGCAAGACCACACTCGCCAATGCACTGCTGGCCGAGATCGCCAATTGCGACGAACGGGTCATCCTCATCGAGGATACGCGCGAGCTGCAATGCGCGGCGGCCGATTGCGTGGCGCTGCGCACGCGGCGGGGTGTCGTATCTCTGGCCGATCTCGTTCGCTCGACCCTGCGCCTGCGCCCCGACCGGATCATCGTCGGCGAGGTGCGGGGCGCCGAGGCGCTCGACATGCTCAAGGCCTGGAACACCGGCCATCCGGGTGGCATCGCCACCGTGCATGCCAATTCCGCCCATGCCGCTCTCTACCGCATCGAGCAATTGGTGCAGGAGAGCGTCACCGTCATCCCGCGCCGCCTGATCGCCGAGGCGATCGATCTCGTGGTGTTCATCGCCGGGCGCGGCTCATCCCGACACATCGAGACCATCGCCGAAGTCACCGGCCTCGACGCCAACGGCGATTACGCGGTGACCACGCTTTCCATGCCCCAACTGCAATCGCTCTCGTGAAAGGACATCTCATGCGCAAAAAGCTCCGATTTCTGTCGGCTACCGCCCTCACGTTTTTCATGGTTGCGCCGGCCTATGCGGCGGGCTCCGGCATGCCGTGGGAAGAACCGCTCCAGCGTATCCTGGAATCGGTTCAGGGGCCGGTGGCCAAGATCGTCGCGGTGATCATCATCATCGTAACCGGCCTGACACTCGCCTTCGGCGAGACCTCTGGCGGCTTCCGTCGGCTTATCCAGATCGTCTTCGGCCTGTCCATCGCCTTCGCGGCGTCGAGCTTCTTCCTCTCCTTCTTCTCCTTCGGCGGCGGAGCGCTCGTCTGATGGATGCTGCTCGCCACATCGAGGGCTTCGAAATCCCCGTCCATCGCGCGCTGACCGAGCCGATCCTGCTCGGCGGCGCGCCGCGCGCCGTCGCCATCCTCAACGGCACGCTGGCGGCCGCCATCGGCCTCGGTCTCCAGCAGTGGATCGCCGGGCTCGGCCTGTTCGTCGCCGGGCATACGCTCAGCGTTTTTGCGGCCAGGCACGATCCGGACTTCCTGCCCGTGCTCGCCCGCCATCTGCGTCAACGGGGGTGGTGGCGATGCTGAGCTTGGCCGAATACCGTGGGCGAGCCGACCGGCTCGCCGATCTTCTGCCCTGGGCGGCGCTCCTCGCGCCCGGCATCGTCCTCAACAAGGACGGCAGTTTCCAGCGCAGCTTCCGCTTTCGCGGCCCCGATCTCGAAAGCGCGACGGAGGCCGAACTGGTCGGGCTCGGCGCACGGGCCAACAATGCGCTGAAGCGCCTTGGCTCCGGCTGGGCGCTGTTCTTCGAGGCGGAGCGGCTTGAGGCGCAGGATTATCCGCGGTCCAACTTCCCGGATGCGGCCTCATGGCTCGTCGATGAGGAACGCCGCGCGGCCTTTGAAGGTGAGTCAGTTCAGTCATCGCCCCGGTGGAGCGATGACCCGGCGAACGGGCAGGGCCGGCATTTCGAAAGCCGCTATCACCTCACACTTCTCTACATGCCGCCGCCCGACGCGCAGGCGCGCACCGAGAATGCGCTGCTGGATTCCGACCGGAAGGGGGAAGGGGACGGCGGCGGCCGCAACTGGCGGCAGGAACTGGCCCGGTTCCGGGACGAGACCGAGCGGGTGCTGGATTTGCTCAGCGGCTTCCTGCCGGAGATCCGCGCGCTCGACGATGCCGAGACGCTGACCTTTCTGCACGGGGCGATTTCGACGAAGCGCCATCCCGTCGCCGTGCCCGAAACGCCGATGTATCTTGATGGCGTGCTGGTCGATACGCCCTTGACCGGCGGCCTGGAGCCGATGCTCGGCGACCGGCACTTGCGGACGCTGACGATCCTCGGCTTTCCGAACGCGACCCGCCCCGGCATCCTCGACGCACTGAACCATCAGGACTTTGCCTATCGCTGGGGCACGCGCTTCATCCCGCTCGATAAGATGGCGGCGACGAAGGTGCTCACCCGCCTGCGCCGGCAGTGGTTCGCCAAGCGCAAGTCGATCACAGCGATCCTGCGCGAGGTGCTGACCAACGAGCCTGCTGTACTGGTCGATAGCGACGCCGACAACAAGGCGCTCGATGCAGACGCCGCTTTGCAGGCGCTCGGCAGTGATCATGTCGGTTTCGGTTATCTGACGACGACCATCACCGTCTGGGACGAGGACCGGGATACCGCGGAGGAAAAGGTCCGCGCCGTCGAGCGCATCGTCAACGGCCTCGGCTTCACCTGCATTCGGGAAACGGTGAATGCCGTCGAAGCCTGGCTCGGTTCACTGCCGGGCCATGTCTACGCCAATGTCCGGCAGCCGCTCGTCCACACCCTGAACCTCGCCCATCTCATGCCGCTCTCGGCGGTGTGGGCCGGACCGGCGCGCAACGCCCATCTCGCCAAAGTCACTCAGACAGAATGTCCGCCGCTACTCCATGCGGAAACCAGCGGCTCCACACCGTTCCGCCTCTCCACCCATGTGGGCGATGTCGGCCACATGCTGATCGTCGGCCCGACCGGCGCAGGCAAGTCGGTGCTCTTGTCGCTGATCGCACTGCAATTCCGGCGCTATGCCGGCTCTCAGGTCACCATCTTCGACAAGGGCAATTCGGCGCGCGCAGCCGTGCTGGCCATGGGTGGGGAGCATCATGCGCTGGGTGCGGCCCCTGATGACATCACGAACGCGCTCGCCTTCCAGCCGCTCCGCGACATCGACGACCCGGCGACGCGAAGCTGGGCGGCTGAATGGATCGGCGCGCTGCTCGCTCATGAGCATGTCACCGTTACCCCGGAAGTGAAGGAGGCCGTCTGGTCGGCGCTGTGCAACCTCGCCACCGCGCCGGCCGAGGAGCGCACGCTCACCGGCCTGTCCGTCCTCGTCCAGGCGAACGCCCTCAAGGCCGCGCTCCAGCCCTATACGCTCGATGGCCCCTTCGGCCGGCTGCTCGACGCCGCCGAGGACCGGTTGGCGCTGTCCGAGGTTCAATGCTTCGAGACCGAGGAACTGATGCATGAGGCTGGCGTCGTCCTGCCGGTGCTGACCTACCTCTTCCACCGTCTGGAGGAGAGGTTCGACGGGCGGCCGACGCTGCTCATTCTCGACGAGGCCTGGGTCTATCTCGACAATCCGCTCTTCGCCGCCCGCATCCGCGAATGGCTGAAGGTCCTGCGCAAGAAGAACGTGTCGGTGATCTTCGCGACGCAGTCGCTGGCGGACGTGGCCGACAGCTCCATCGCGCCCGCCATCATCGAGAGCTGCCCGCAGCGCATTTTTCTTCCCAACGACCGGGCCATCGAACCCCAGGCGCGCACGGCCTATGAGCGCTTCGGCCTCAACGATCGGCAGATCGAACTGATCGCGCAGGCAACGCCAAAACGGCACTACTACCTGCAATCGCGCCGCGGCAACCGGCTGTTCGAGCTGGGCCTCGGCCCCGTGGCACTGGCGCTCTGCGGCGCCTCCGATCCGTCCTCCCAGACCCTCATCGACACAATCCTGGCCGAGCACGGCAGGGAGGCCTTCGCCGTCGAGTTTCTGAGAGCCCGCGGCCTCGATTGGGCCGCCGACATCCTCGGCCCGTTCTCTCCCCAAATACAGGAGCCAACACCATGAAACGCACGTCTCTCGCGGCGCTCCTCGCCGCATCTCTTGCCATCGCTACGCCACAGGTGGGCCATGCCGCCTGGCCGGTCTTCGATGCCACCAACTACGGTCAGAATGTCCTGCAGGCGGCGCGTGCGCTGGAGCAGATCAACAACCAGATCCAGCAGCTCCAGAACCAGGCGGTCATGTTGCAGAACATGGCAAAGAACCTTCAGCGGCTGGATTTCTCCTCGCTCGGACAACTCCAGGGGGCGCTGAACCGTATCGACGGGCTGATGATGCAGGTCGACGGCCTCAGCTTCGACCTGACGCAGCTCGAAGGCCAGTGGCGGCAGCAATATCCAAGCTCGTACGATGCCACGGTCAGCACCAGCGATATCGCCACTGCCGCGCGCGAGCGCTGGCAGAGTGCCATGAACGCTTTCCGCCAAACCATGCGGGTGCAATCGCAGATCGTCGAGAACGTGCGCGTCGACGAAGGGCTACTCACCGATCTCGTCAATCGGAGCCATGGCGCCGTCGGGGCGCTGCAGGCGCAGCAGGCCGCGAATCAGCTCATTGCGCTTTCGGCCAAGCAGCAGATGCAGATCCAGACGCTGATGGCCGCCCATTACCGCGCCGAGGCAGAAGACGCCGCGCGCAAGGCGCAGGCGGAGGAAGCGGCGCGCGAGACAACGCGCAGGTTCCTCGGTTCCGGCTCCGCCTATTCTGGGAACTGACCGGCAGGGAGGCGACGCGCGATGAATGATCTCGGCATCATCGACCGGTTCATGGAGACCTTCAGCCGCTACATCGACAGCGGCTTCGGACTCTTGTCGGGTGACGTCGCCTTCCTCACCACCATCCTGATCGGCATCGACATCACGCTGGCAGGCCTGTTCTGGGCTCTGGGCGGCGAGGACAACATCATCGGGCGCCTGATCCGGAAGGTGCTCTATGTCGGCGTCTTCGCGCTGATCCTCAACAACTTCCAGAACCTTGCCGAGATCATCTACAGGTCCTTCTCCGGTCTCGGCATCCAGGCCGCGCCCGGCACGCTCGCCGCCGACGATCTGCTCAAACCTGGCACGATCGCCGCCACCGGTTATGAGGCGGCGTATCCGCTCATCGATCAGGTCGGCAATCTCGTCGGCTTTCCGGAAATCTTCGGCAACGCACTCACCGTCTTCGTCCTGCTGCTGGCCTGGTTCCTGGTCCTCATCGCCTTCTTCATTCTGGCGATCCAGCTCTTCATCACCGTGCTCGAGTTCAAACTGACGACGCTCGCCGGTTTCGTCCTGGTGCCCTTCGCGCTCTGGAACAAGACGTCGTTCCTCGCCGAACGGGTTCTCGGCAACGTGATTTCCTCCGGCATCAAGGTGATGATGCTCGCCGTCATCGTCGGCATCGGCTCGACGCTGTTCGCTTCCTTCACCAACGGCCTTCAGGGTCAGGAACCGGACCTTGCCGCCGCCATGTCGCGGGTGCTGGGCGCTCTGGCGCTGCTCGGTCTCGGCATCTTCGGCCCCGGCATCGCTTCGGGTCTTGTATCCGGAGCACCGCAGCTCGGCGCCGGCGCCGCCCTCGGCGCAACTGGTGCTGCGGTGGGCGCGACCATGCTCGCCGGTGGCGCGGCGCTTGCCGGGGCGCGCATGGCCGCTGGCGGCGGTCTTTCCGCCATCCGCGCGGGCACGGCGATGGGGTCTGCCGCTTCTTCCGCCTACCAACTGGGACAGGCGACCTCCGGGACGTCCGGCATGGCAGGCGCCGCGGCCGGTGTTGGTGGCATGGCGCGCGCTGCCGGCGGAGCCGCCACAAACGCCGCGCGCCAAGTCGCGGGTCGCGCCTCTTCCTCTCTGAAAGAAAGCGCCGATGCCGGACGCCGTGGCGCCTGGACGGCCACCGGCGGCACGCCGACCGCCTCCATGTCGGAGGCAAGCGCCGCATCGGCGGGCATCCCCTCCAGTTCCCCGCCGGATTGGGCGAACCGCCTGCGCTCCGAACAGGCGGCGCGTGCGCATCGGCAGACCGCCACCCAAGCCATCAAGGACGGTGACCGGCCCGGCAACGGCGCCAATCCCTCCCTCAATGACAAGGACGACTGACCCATGTTCTTCCGACGACCGATTCAACGATACGGCACGACGCCGGAGCCCGTCACTCCCTATCAGAGGGCCGCCCAGCTCTGGGACGAGCGCATCGGCGCGTCCCGTATCCAGGCAAGAAACTGGCGGGTCATGGCCTTCGGCTGCCTGGCGCTTTCCATCGGTCTTTCCGGCGGCTTGCTCTGGCAGTCGCTGCAAAGCCGCGTCGCGCCCTATGTGGTCGAGGTCGACAAGTTCGGCGAGGCGCGCGCCGTCGCGCCGGCAATCCAGAACTACCAGCCGGCCGACGCCCAGATCGCCTGGCACCTCGCCCGCTTCATCACCAACGTCCGTTCGGTGTCCACCGATCCGGTGCTGGTGCGCCAGAACTGGCTGTCCGCCTACGATTTCGCCACCGACCGCGCCGCGCTGTTCCTGAACGACCACGCTAAGAAGAACGATCCCTTCAGCGCGATCGGCACCCGCAGCGTCTCGGTCCAGGTGACGAGCGTTGTGCGGGCCTCTGACGCCTCCTTCCAGGTCAAGTGGACCGAGCAGGTCTTCGAGCGCGGTAGCCTGGCCCGCACCGAGCGCTGGACCGCGATCCTGACGGTCGTGATCCAGACCCCGCGCACCGCCGAGCAGCTCCGCAAGAACCCCCTCGGCGTCTTCGTCAACGCCATCGACTGGTCGCGCGAACTCGACGCCACTGCGCCGCAATTGCCCAAGGAGCCCTCTCAATGAAGAAGAACATGTTCGTCATCACCGTGTCGGCGCTGGCCTTGTCCGCCTGCGCCACAAAGCCTTTGCCGCCAACGATCAGCTACGACTCCGACGACTTCAAGCCGGCCGTCATCGACAGGGAACCGGCCAGGCCGGTGAAGATCGTCGAGGTGCCGAAGGTCCTGCCATTGCCGGGCCAGCTTCTGCCGGAGCCCGGCGAGGTGACCGAGGACAAGCGCCCGCCGACCGAGCGGGTCGAGGACGCCAACAAGGCGGCGACCCAGGAGCCGACCAAGCACGGCTATGTCAACGCCATCCAGGTCTATCCCTATACGGAAGGGGCGCTCTACCGTCTCTATGCGGCGCCCGAGCGCGTCAGCGACATTGCCTTGCAGCCCGGCGAAAAGCTCACCTCCGTCTCCGCCGGCGACACCGTGCGTTGGGTGATCGGCGACACGGTGAGCGGCACGGACGATAGCGAGCGCATCCATGTGCTGGTCAAGCCCTTCGCGCCGGACCTCAAAACCAATCTCGTCATCACCACCGACCGGCGCGCCTATCACCTCCAGCTTGAAAGCACCGAGAGGACCGCCATGGCGGCGATCTCCTGGACTTATCCGTCCGACCAGATTCTCGCCCTGCGCCGACAGAACACAGCGGCCGAGGCGGCGTTGCCGGTCGCCTCGAACGTGGCGCTCGAGAACATCCGCTTCCGTTACGCCATCACCGGCGACAGTCCGCCCTGGAAACCGCTGCGCGCCTTCGACGACGGCCACAAGGTCTATATTGAGTTCCCCCGCCGCATTGACCAGGGCGAGGCGCCGCCGCTCTTCGTGGTGGGCGCCGACGGCGGCAACCAGCTCGTCAACTACCGCATGCGCGGCAACTACTACATCGTCGACCGCCTCTTCGCTGCCGCCGAACTGCGCCTCGGCGCCAAGCCGCAGCAGGTGGTTCGGATTTCCCGGACCGACGAGACGCCACGGCGCACCGCGTTGTTTTCGCGCACGGACCGGTAGGGGGAGAGGCCATGACGGATCCCGCCGCACCCACGCCAAAACCTGCCGGTTCGTCCAAGCGCGATCCCGGCAAGCTGGACCTGCGCGCCGCGCCCCGCCGCGTCGTACGCTTCAGGCGCGGCCTTGTCATCGGCGTGGCCGCGCTCGGCTCCGGCGCCATCCTCGGCGTGACCATGATGGCGCTGCAAGGCCCGGCCCTGCGAATCCAGGACCAGGCCGAGGAGCTCTACAACACCGAACGCAAACCGACCCCGGACGGCCTTGCCGCGTTGCCCGGCGATTACAGCCAGGTCAAGCCGGAGACACCGCAGCTCGGGCCGCCGCTGCCCGGCGATCTCGGCCGGCCGATCCTCGAACGCCAGCGGCAGCTCGGCATCGCGCCGGGAGGATCGGAATTGTCCGCCGAGGAGCAGCGCCTCGCCCAGCAGGCCATCCAGGCGAAGGAGGCCGGCGTCTTCTTCCGGATCGAGAACCGGCCGCGGCAGGACACGCCGGCAGTGACGGGCCAGTCCCAGCAAATGGCAGCGACGGAGATAGTTTTGCCCGACGCTGACCGCCTGGCACTCGATCCCGAACGCGACCAGAACAACCAGCAGCGCAAGCTCGACTTCCTGAATCAGCGCGATACTGGCGGCATCTACAATCCGCATGCGCTGCAGACCCCGGTCTCGCCCCATCAGGTGATGGCCGGCAGTGTGATCGCCGCGAGCCTGATCACCGGCATCAATTCCGACCTGCCGGGCCTCGTCGCCGCCCAGGTCACCGAGAACGTCTACGACACGGTGACCGGCCGCACGCTGCTGATCCCGCAGGGCTCGCGCCTAATCGGCACCTATGACAGCGTGATTGCCTTCGGCCAGTCCCGTGCGCTGCTTGTCTGGCAGCGCATCATCCTGCCCGACGGCTCCTCCATCGAGATCGACAATCTGCCCGCCACCGACACCGCCGGCTATGCCGGCCTCGAGGACGAGGTCGACTACCACACCTGGCGGCTCATCAAGGGCATCGCGCTTGCCACCCTGCTCGGCGTCGGCACGGAGCTGAGCCTCGGCAGCGACGAGAGCGACCTGGTCCGGGCGATCCGCGAATCCACCCAGCAGAACGTCAACCGGGCCGGCCAGCGCATCACCGAGAAGAACCTGAACATCCAGCCGACCATCACCGTCCGTCCCGGCTGGCCGCTCAGGATCATCGTCCACAGGGATCTCGTATTGCGCCGCTACCAGGGCTGAAACCTGTCCACCGAAGCTTTAAGCAAAGGAGGATCGATCATGGCCAATCTGAAACTCGGAAAACTGCCCGACCGCACGCCGGCGAAGATCACCATCACCGTCGGCGCCGACCTGAACCAGGCGCTACGGGATTATGCGATCCTCTACCGCGCCACCTATGGCGAGGCCGAGTCCGTCGCCGAGCTCATTCCCTTCATGCTGGAGGCCTTCCTCGACAGCGACCGCGCCTTCGCCAAGGCGCGCAAGGAGGGGTTGCCCGAGACGAACATCGACAAACCGGCGCGGCGCGCCCGCTCACCCCGCGCGGGCGATAGCGAAGCGGCGTCGCCCGCTGTCTCATCCGCATCGCAATTCCAGGAGTAACCTATGCAAATCGGCACCTTCACTTTGTCCAATGACGGGGGCTGGACCGGTTCCATCCGCACGCTCACCATCGACGCCAAAGTCCGGCTCGTCCCCAATGACGACCGTACCCATGACAACGCCCCGGCATTCCGAGTCCTTGTCGGCAACGCCCGCATCGGTGACGCCTGGGATGCCCGGACAACGGGTGATCACCCGAAATACTATCTCCGCCTCCGTCTCGACGACCCGAGCCTTCCCGAACCCTTCACCGCCGCCCTGTTCCCCTCCGAGGAGGGGGACTGGGCGCAGCTCGTCTGGAACAGGCGGCGGGAGGGATGAACTGCTCCGATTTGCTCTATTCCGAAATCGTTCGCAAAAGACTTCAGACGGCGATGGCTTTTGCCCATGAATTCGGAAGTCGCGCCCTTCGCGGTCGTGTGGATGTCGCGGAAGGCAAGGCGAGCCTTCCTGCAGGGGAGATTGTTACGAATCCTCGGACCATAAGCGTATGTGCCGAGGATTCGTATCATCGTCCTGCCGGGCTCTCGAAAAGGGGTGCGTCCGTGGTCGTTCCTGCCGGTGCGCCCGTCCCGGACGGCAATGGCATAGAGAATTTTGAAGTCTCCATTTTTTGATGGTTATGGACCATCAAAAGGGGATATATAGGAAATGAAAGTTGCGCATATTTTCAAAATATGCGAATTTGATGGTTATGAGCCATCAAAGAACACCAAGGCTGAAGCCCTTTCTGGAGCGCGTTCCTCCCGGCTTCCTGGTCGACGCCGCATGGCTGAAGCGCTTCGGCATCGATCCCAAGTCCATCCACGATTACGCCGAGCGGGGCTGGCTGGAGCGGGTGGTACGCGGGGTCTACCGCCGGCCGCTGCCTCATACCGATCAGGCAGGGCGCCCGCTTGTCCGACCGGAGACCGACTGGCAGCTCCCGCTGCTGTCGATCCAATGGATCATGGAACATGACGTCCATCTGGGTGGCTTGAGCGCGCTCGGCTTCCATGGGCTCGCTCACTATCTGCCGCTTGGCGGCGGGGAGCGTGTCTATCTCTATGGCGAAGTTCCCTCCTGGCTGGCCCGCCTTCCGGGCAAGGCACAGTTCGTCGTTCGCTCGCGCGTCCTGTTCGGTGACGACCTTGCCGGCGTCGAGAATGCCGAGCACCAATTCGAGAGCGCGCCGGGGGTGGGGGCGGGACATGGCCCGACCGTGAGCCCCTGGCGCTGGCCGCTCAAGGTTTCGTCCCCCGAGCGCGCCATCCTCGAAGCGCTCGACGAGCTGCCAGCCCACGCGACCTTCGACAATCTGGACATGATCTTTCAGGGGCTGACGAACCTGCGTCCCAAGCGCCTGATGACCCTGCTGCGCGCTTGCCGAAGCATCAAGGTTAAGCGCCTGTTCTTCGTGTTCGCCGACCGGCATGCCCATGCCTGGGTG
Organism: Constrictibacter sp. MBR-5; assembly: GCF_040549485.1. Classification (NCBI taxonomy): domain Bacteria; kingdom Pseudomonadati; phylum Pseudomonadota; class Alphaproteobacteria; order Rhodospirillales; family Allostellaceae; genus Constrictibacter; species Constrictibacter sp. MBR-5. The sequence goes on along the minus strand of NZ_JBEPTK010000009.1, from coordinate 159,380 downwards.
AAGCATCTTGACAAGAGCGCCATCGATTTCGGATCCGGCCCGCGCGCGCTGGTGAAGGGCGGAAAACTGCACCCGGTCTACCGGATCTATGTGCCCGAGACGCTTCTGCCTGCGGATGGGGACGAGGACGCGAGCCATGCGTGAACGCTATGTCGAGCAGGTCCGCTTGCTGATGCGCCTCCTGCCGGCCATTGCGGCTGAGGAGGTCTTTGCGCTCAAAGGCGGTTCGGCCATCAATCTCTTCTACCGGGACATGCCGCGTCTGTCGGTCGATATCGATCTGACCTATGTGCCGATCGAGGATCGCGCCGTCTCTCTTCAGCAAATCGATGCCACGCTCGACCGGATCATGGACTCATTCGGCCGCAGCAACAGGGATGTGCGGCTCCAGCGCATCGCTGGCGGCGGGAACCTGGAAACCCGCATCATGGCCTCTCGCGGTGCGGCGAGTGTGAAGATCGAGACCTCGCCTGTCATGCGCGGAACGGTGCTGTCGCCGGTGCCGATGAGGGTTTCGGACGCGGTGGAGGAGGCCTTTGGCTTCGCCGAGATGCCGGTGCTCGCCTTCGAGGACCTCTTTGCCGGCAAGCTGCATGCCGCCCTCGACCGCCAGCACCCGCGCGATCTCTACGATGTCCACCTGCTCTATGAGAATGAGGGGCTGACGGACGATTTGTTCCGGGTCTTTCTGGTCTATGTCTGCGCGTCCGGCCGTCCGCCGCACGAACTGCTGGCGCCACCGGCTATCCCGATAGAAGAACTGTACACTGAGGAATTCGTTGGGATGACGCGGGAAGAGATCGCGCTGTCCGATCTCGAAACGGCGCGAACGCGCCTGATCACGGATGTCCGAAGGCGTCTGACCGACAACGCAGCGGCATTCCTGATGTCGCTTCACAACGCCGAACCGGATTTCGCTCTCATCGACCTGCCCCAGGGCGAACGGCTCCCCGCCATCCAGTGGAAGCTTCTCAACTTGCGCAGGCTCAAGGCAGAAAATCCAGCCAAGCATGCCGAGCAGGGAGAAATGTTGAAGGCGCTGTTTGCCTAAAGGAGGCGTGGGAGAAGACCAGGGTATATAACGGCCATAAGAACTCGGCTGCTTTTGCGCGATCCTTATCCAGTATGCATCAATACTGGAAAGGTTCGACCCATGAAGGAAAAGGAGGACCAGGCGGCCGCGGTCATCCCGCCTCCGGCGAACGATAATGGGCCAGAGCAACTGGCGAGGGAAGAAGCGGAGCGGCACTTGGACACCATCGCGCGGGCCATTGGCCGCCACATCGCCTGCGAACACATCAGGGCCTGGGAGCGGGAGCGGCGGAAGCGGGCGGCCAACGACAACTGACCAAAGGAAGAGGGGCGGGAACCGGACGGGTGAAATCCGCCCTTGAGAGAAAGGAAAGTCTTATGACCCGCGTTGCGCTATACGCCCGCTATTCCTCGGACAATCAGAGCGTTTCCTCCATCGAGGACCAGTTCCGCATTTGCCGGGATCAGGCGGCGCGGGAGAAGTGGAAAGTGGTGGGGGTCTACAAGGACGCCGCCATTTCGGGCGCAAGCGTCACCTTGCGGCCGGGTATTCAGGCGCTCTTGCAGGACGCGCAGGCGGGCAAATTCGAGATCGTGCTGGCGGAAGCGCTGGACCGCATCAGCCGCGACCAGGCCGATGTCGCCATCCTCTACAAGCATTTCAAATTCGCGGGCGTGACGCTCGTGACGCTTGCCGAGGGCGAGATCTCGGAGCTGCATGTCGGTCTCAAGGGAACCATGAACGCCCTGTTCCTGAAAGACCTCGCCGCCAAGACCCACCGCGGTCTGCGCGGCCGCGTCGAGAAGGGAAAGGCGGGCGGCGGCCTCTGCTACGGCTATGACGTCGTGAAGCGGCTCAACGGCGATGGCGAGCAGGTGCGCGGCGAACGGAAGATCAACGAGGCCGAGGCCGAGATCGTCCGCCGCATCTTTCGCGAATTCGCCGCCGGCAAGAGCCCCAAGGCCATCGCCGCCGATCTCAACCGCGACGGTATTCCCGGTCCCAATGGCAAGGCTTGGGGAGACACCACCATTCGCGGCCATGTCTGCCGGGGCACCGGCATCGTCAACAACGAGCTCTATGCCGGTGTGCTGGTCTGGAACCGGCTCCGCTACATCAAGAACCCGGCGACGGGAAAGCGCGTCTCGCGCGTCAACCCGGAGGCCGAATGGATCAGGACCGAGGTGCAGGAACTGAGCATCGTCGACGAAGACCTGTGGCAGGCGGCGCGGCGGCGGCAGGAGGAGATTTCCAGGCAGTTCGAGAATGTCACCAAAGGCGTGCGCGCTTATCGTGCCAAGCACGTCAACGAGCTGCGCCGCCCCGCCTTTCTGTTCTCCGGCCTACTCAAATGCGGCTGCTGCGGCGGCAATTACGGCATCATCACCCGTGACCGCTATGGCTGTCTCAATCGTTATCGGCGGGGTACCTGCGACAACGGCCATACCATCCGTCGCGATGACATCGAGCAGCGTATTCTGTCCGGCCTTACCGAACGGCTGGTTTCGGCCGAGCGGGTCGCCAAGGCAGTGCGCGCCTATGCCGAAGCGCTGAACAGTCAGAACCGTGAACGCCGGGCGCAGGTGGAGCTTGACCGTAAGGCGCTGGAGAAGATCGAACGCGGTATCGCCGGCATCATGGCAGCGATTGAGGACGGCATGTATCAGCCGGCCATGAAGGATCGGATGGAGGAACTGGAACGCCAGAAGGCGGATGTCCTGGCGCGCATGGAACAGGCGCCCGAGGATGTCCCGGACATCCACCCCAACATCGCCGAAATCTACAAGGCCAAGGTGACGCAGTTGAGCGAGGCTCTGGCCGATCCCGAACTGCGCGATCAGGCCGCCGAGGCGTTCCGTGCGCTGGTCGACGAAGTGGTGCTTGAGCCCGGCGACAAGCGCGGCGAGGTCAACGCCACCTTACGCGGCGAGGCGATGAACATCCTCGACATCGTTTCCGGGCGCAAAAGCCGCAACAGATCCCAAGTTATAACAAAAGACGTTGCGGGCCCCCGCAACCAGACGCACAAAAGGCCCCGGCACGAGCGCCGGGGCCTTTTGCGTTGCCCGTCGCAAACCTGACGTTGCCTCCTTTGCCGACAAACGCGGTCGTCAAACGCGAGGGCATCGCGCGCAACGCGCCAAGCCCCCGCGCCCCCGGGCCTCAGTCGCGGTACTTCCTGTCCGTGTTCTCAGGAGCAGGCCGGCAACGAGGTCCTGCGCTACCGGGGCGGTGACGCTGCATTGGCCGGGAGCCGGATTCTCGTCGCGCCAAGCGGTCGCCGTATCGGCCGACCATGCGGCCGCCAGTCGGCGTGAGAGGGGGCGACGTTCCTCGGACATCGTCTCCTCCGACCTTATTGGCTTCGGGAGGCGGAACCAGAGCGCCTGCCGGCAATGATGGCTGCGATCGCGTGTCGGGGCGCGCTTTTCCGACCATCCGATGCCACCAAGTAATCCGAAACACGCTGATTTGCGTATGCGCCGCTTCCTCGCGGAACCAAAAGCCTCGAATGCGATTAGGGGCACAGGCTCGGTAACGGGCTCTGGGGGTTATCCGGACGTTGAGGACGGGAATGAAGGAACGCGTACTGGTGACCGGGGGCTTCGGCTTCATCGGTCGTCACCTCTGTGACGAGCTGCTTCGCGGTGGCTACAGGGTTCGGGTGCTCGATGCCTTGATCGATCAGGTGCATGGCGGGGCCCTGTCCGCGCTTCCGCCGGAAATCGAGTTCGTCGAAGGTGACGTGCGCGACGCGGCTGCGGTCGGGCGGGCGGCCGACGGAGTGTCCTCGGTCATTCATCTGGCGGCCGAGGTCGGCGTCGGTCAGAGCATGTACGAAATCGATCGCTATGTCGGCGCCAACGAACTCGGAACCGCGGTCCTGCTGCAGGCGCTGATCGACCGGCCGATACGGCGCCTGGTCGTCGCGTCCTCGATGAGCGTGTATGGCGAGGGCCTCTATCGCGCCGCGGACGGACATACCGTCGACGATGCGCGGCGCGATGCGGCGGCCGTCCGGCAGGGGCGGTGGGAGATCGCCGGGCCCGACGGCACCCCGTTGACGCCGATCCCGACCCATGAAGGCAAGCCCGTCGATCTGGCGTCCATCTACGCACTGACCAAATTTGCGCAGGAACGGGCGACGCTGATTTTCGGCGAGGCCTACGGCGTCGAGGCAGTGGCCCTGCGCCTGTTCAACGTCTTCGGCCCTGGGCAGGCGCTCTCGAATCCCTATACCGGCGTGCTGGCGAACTTTGCCTCGCGCATCATCAACGGCCGGCCGCCGCTGATCTTCGAGGACGGCGAGCAACGGCGCGACTTCGTGCACGTGACCGATGTCGCGCGCGCCTTCCGCGCCGCCCTCGAACGGCCCGGCGTCGCTGGCGCCGTTCTCAATGTCGGCAGCGGCCGGTCCTATAGCGTGAAGCAGGTGGCCGAGCTGCTGGCCGACGCCATGGGATCGGACATCCGTCCGGAGATCCTCCGCAAGGCGCGCGCAGGGGACATCCGCAACTGCTTCGCAGATATCGGGCGGGCACGCGCGCTGCTCGGTTTCGAACCGCAGCATCCCCTGGAGACGTCGCTGGGCGAAGTGGCCGCCTGGGTCGAGACGGCCGAGGCGAAGACGGATCGCGCCGCCGAGATGCGGCAGGCGCTCGAGGCGCGGGGGTTGGTCGCGTGAACGCCGGCGCTCGACAACCGCTCCGAACATTCGGTCGGCCCTACGGCTTCGTCGAATGGTTTCGGCCGGGCGAGCACGTCCGGGCGCAAGCCGCGGTCGCAGGAATGCTCGACGCCGGTGCGGCGTTTCTGCGGACCCACATCTCCTGGGCGGAGTACCACGCTGCGGGCGGCGAGGCCTGGTACGACTGGCTGATCCCGTTCCTGGGAGAGCGCATCGACCTGCTGCCGTGCATTCATTATACGCCGCCGTCGCTGTCGCGCAGCGGCGCGGCATCCGGGCCGCCCCGGCGGCTGCTCGACTATGCCGATTTCTGCGACCATGTCCTCACGCGCTACGGCCGCCATTTCAGCCATGTCGAACTGTGGAACGAGCCGAACAACCTCCTCGACTGGGACTGGCGCGAGGACAACGATTGGCTGCTCTTCTGCGAGATGGCGGGGGCTGCGGCGCACTGGATCGGCGAGCGCGGATGGAAAGCGGTCCTCGGCGGCCCGTGTCCGTTCGATGCGAACTGGCTGGACCTGATCGGCCGGCGAGGCGTCCTCGCGAAGGTCCATGCGGTCGGCTTCCATGGCTTTCCCGGCACATGGGACAGCGAGGCCGGGACGTGGGCCGGATGGGCGAAGCACCTCGGCGAGATGCGCGCGGTGCTCGACCGCCATAACCCGGACGTGGAGATCTGGATCACCGAGGCCGGCTACTCCACCTGGCGGAACGACGAGTTCAAGCAGGGGGCACTGCTCCTCGACGCGCTGAAGGCGCCTGCCAAGCGACTCTACTGGTACAGCTGGCAGGACATACCGGCCGAGGTCCCCGTGCAGGAGGGGACCTATTTCGATCCGCGCCACTATCATTGCGGGGTCGTGGATGCCGGCGGCAGGCCCAAGCTGACGGCGCGGCTGCTACGCGAGGGCGGCGTCGGCAAGCTGGACGACGCACGCCGCCTTGCGGCACCGGCGGTAATGCGGCCAGCCAAGCCCGTCGTGATCGTGGGCGGGGCCGGATTCATCGGCTCCAACCTCGCGGACAGCTATCTCAGCGAAGGCCGCGACGTTGTCGTGGTCGACAATCTCAGCCGCTCGGGGGTCGAAACGAACCTGGAATGGCTCCGCGGGCGCCACCGGGACCGGGTTCATCCGGCCATTGCGGACATACGCGATGCCGCCGCCCTCGATGCCGCGATCGCCGATGCGGCGGCCGTCTTCCACCTTGCGGCCCAGGTGGCGGTCACGACGAGCCTCGACGAGCCGCAGCACGATTTCGCGGTCAACGCGCAGGGTACGGTCAACCTGCTGGAGGCCGTACGCAAGCAGGGGCGGGACGTACCCGTCATCTTCGCTTCGACCAACAAGGTCTACGGCAATCTCGCGGACATCGCGCTTGCCGAACTGGAAGATCGTTATCTCCCGAAGGCCGACGAGATCCGCAATCACGGTGTCGGCGAGGACCGGCCGCTCGACTTCTGCACGCCCTACGGCTGCTCGAAGGGGGTGGCGGACCAGTATGTCCTGGACTACGCGAAATCCTATGGACTGCCCACGGCGGTGCTGCGGATGAGCTGCATCTACGGACCACGGCAGTTTGGTACCGAGGACCAGGGCTGGGTCGCGCACTTCCTGATCAAGGCCCTGCGCGGCGAACGGATCACGATCTACGGCGACGGCAAGCAGGTGCGGGACATCCTGCATGTCGGCGACGCGGTCGCGGCGTACCGCGCCCTGCTGGACAACATCCAGCGGGTGAAGGGGCAGGTCTTCAATCTCGGCGGCGGGCCGGCCAACGCTGTCAGCCTGCGCATGGTGATGCGCGAGATCGATCGCATCGTCGACCGGCTGCCCCCGGTCGAGACGAGCGAATGGCGGCAGGGCGACCAGTTCTATTTCGTTGCCGACACGCGGAAGCTCCGCACGACGGTCGGATGGACGGCCGCGATGCCCTGGCGCGACGGCCTGCGCGATCTGGCCGACTGGCTGAGGACGCAGGGCGAGGGAGCGCAGAACGAAACCCGGAGGCTGCTCGCATGAGAGTCGCACTCGTCAACCCCTTCTGGATGTATGACGGCAGCATCTATTTCGGCTGCCGCAACCCGCACCTGCCGCTCGAGCTCGGCTATTCGAAGGCGCTGCTCGAGGCGCGTGGACACGACGTCATGATGCTGGACGGCCAGTTGCAGGCGTTGGACAATCAGGCCCTGGCGGAGGCCGTGGCGAACTACCGCCCGGAGATGACGGTGGTCACGACGGCGCCGACCTATCTCTTCTGGCGCTGTGCGCCGCCGGAACTGCGGGTGCCGGCGGAGTTCCTGAAGGCGCTCGCCGGCCGCGGCGGCCGCACCGTGGCGGTCGGTCCGCACGGCTCTGCGACGCCGGCACCGACGGTGCGGAAGCTGGGGGTCGATGCCGTCGTTCGCGGCGAATGCGAGGAGATCGTGGTCCAACTCGCCGAGGCGCGCGACTGGTCGCGCGTGCCTGCCACAGCGGTGCCGGACGGCGACGACGTGCGGATCAACGGCGGCGTCCATGCGAGCGGCTTCGTCGATCATCCCCCACTGCACTGGCCGGACGCCTGGATCGCCAACCACCCCCACCACCATCACCGCTTCGAGGAGGTCCAGCGCGGCCTGGGCGCCGAGGTCGAAGCCTCGCGCGGCTGTCCCTACAACTGCACCTTCTGCGCGAAGATCGACTTCCGCGACAAATACCGGCGCCGCAACCTGGACGCGGTCCTGGCGGAAATCGACGGGCTGATCGCCCAGGGCGTCGGCTACGTCTATTTCGTCGACGAGATATTCCTGCCGCAGAAGCCGCTGCTGGAGGCGCTGGTCGGGCGGGACGTCCAGTTCGGCGTGCAGACCCGGATCGACCTCTGGAAGCCGGATCTCCTGGAGCTGCTGGGCGCGGCCGGATGCGTGTCGATCGAGGCGGGCGTCGAGAGCCTGACGGTCGAGGGGCGCGAGGCGCTGGCGAAGCGCTGCCGGCTCGACACCGACGAACTCGCCGACCTGCTGATCGTGGCGCGGCGACATGTGCCGTTCGTCCAGGCCAACCTCATCGGCATGGAGGAGGACGAGGCCGAGATGGTCGCGGCATGGCGCGACAGGCTGCTCGCCGCCGGCGTGTGGGCGAACGAGCCCGTGCCCCTGTACCCGTATCCGAGTTCGCCGAGCTACCGGGCAAAATGGGGCGAGCCCGACGATCTCGCGTGGGAGCGGGCGCACGATCACTATCTCGAGGCGTTCGATCGCTTCAGCGACATCCAGGAACAGCGGCCGCTGCCGCTGCCGGCGCTCGAGCGCTCATGCTGCGCCGGCCGCTGAACCTGCGCCGGATCCTGCTGACCGTCGATGCGGTCGGCGGTGTCTGGCGCTACGGCGTCGATGTCGCCCGCGGCATGGCCGGGGCGGGCGTCGGCGTGGTGCTGGTCGGTTCGGGCCCCCCGCCGTCGCCAGTGCAGCGCCGCGAGGTCGAGGCCATTCCAGGCGCTTGCCTCGACTGGCTCGACGCGCCGTTGGACTGGATGGCGGATGCGGCGCCGGCGCTGGCGGGCGTCCCGGGACTGCTCGCGGCGGCGGCCGAGCGTCACGGCGCCGACCTGCTGCATCTGAACGCGCCGAGCCAAGCGCTCGGGCTGCCTGTGGGGCTGCCGTTCGTCGTCGTCTCGCACTCCTGCGTCCATACCTGGTGGCAGGCGGTGCGCTCGGGGGCGGCGCCGGCGGAATGGGGTTGGCGGCACGACATGACGCGGGCCGGCTTCGATGCCGCGCGCCTCACGCTCGCGCCTACCGCCAGCCACGCCCGTGCCCTGGTGGAGGCGTACGGCAAGATCGGCGGCCTGAAGATCGTGCCGAACGCGGCCGCCCCGGCTGCAGCCGCGCAGCCGAAGGAGCCGTTCGTCTTCGCTGCCGGTCGGTGGTGGGACGAGGGGAAGAACGGCCGCGTCCTCGACGAAGCCGCCGGCAAGACTGCCTGGCCCATCGTCATGGCCGGTGCGGTCGAGGGTCCGCTCGGGCAGCGCTTCGCCGCGACCGGCGCGCGGATGCTCGGCCCCCTCGACGCTGCTGCGGTGCGGGCCGAGATGGGGCGCGCGGCGGTCTTCGCGGCGCCGTCTCTCTACGAGCCGTTCGGTCTGGCGGTGCTGGAGGCGGCGCTCTCCCGGGCGGCCCTCGTCCTCGCGGACATCCCGACATTTCGAGAGCTTTGGGGCGGTGCCGCGCTGTTCGCCGCCCCCCGCGATCCGGCCGCCTTCGCCCGGGCGATCGACGCTCTCGCGTCGGACGAGAGCCTGCGTCGCGATCTCGGCGCGCGCGCCAGGACGCGCGCGGCATCGTTCACGATCGAGCGGCAGACGACGCTCCTGATGGAGGCCTATGCTGGGGCGATGGCGGGCGCTGCATCCGGACGCTGCGACACGCGGCAGCCCGAGTTTGCGGAGGTTTCACCCTAGATGCGCTTTCTCCTCTACACGCATTCCCTGATTTCCGACTGGAATCACGGCAATGCGCATTTTCTGCGCGGCATCCTCCGCGAACTGGCCGCCCGAAGCTTCGAGACGCTGGCCCTCGAGCCGGAGGACGGGTGGAGCCGCAGCAACCTTATCCGCGAGCAGGGTGCCGCCGCTGCCGACAGCTTCGGCGAGACCTTCCCCGACCTCATCGTGCGCACATACGACGCCGCTTTCGATCATGAAGCGGCGCTTGCGGCGGCGGATGTCGTCCTGGTCCACGAGTGGACCGACCCCGGCCTCGTCGCGCGGATCGGTACGGCACGACGGTGCGGCGGCGACTTCACGCTGCTTTTCCACGACACCCACCACCGGGCCGTGTCGGCGGAGCGCTCCATCGCCGACCTCCTGCTAGCCGACTACGACGCGATCCTCGCGTTCGGCGACACCTTGCGCCAGCGCTATCTCGCAGCGGGGTGGGCGGACCAGGTCTTCACCTGGCACGAAGCCGCGGACATCACGCTCTTCAAGCCTCCGGCGGAGCGCGCGTCGGCCGAGCGGGCATCGGGCCGCGATCTCGTCTGGATCGGCAATTGGGGCGACGGCGAGCGGACCCGCGAACTGGAGACGTTCCTGATCGAACCCTGCCGGCGGCTCGGGCTGAGCGGCACGGTGCGCGGCGTTCGCTATCCGGACGAGGCGCTGGCGCAACTCCGCGCCGCCGGCCTCGCCTATGGCGGCTGGATCGCCAATGTCGACGTTCCGGCCGCCTTCGCGGCCCACCGCGTCACCATGCACGTTCCGCGGCGGCCCTATGTGGAATCGCTGCCGGGCATTCCGACCATCCGCATGTTCGAAGCGCTCGCCTGCGGCATCCCGCTGGTCTCGGCGCCCTGGTCCGACGCGGAGAACCTCTTCCGTACCGGGCAGGACTATCTGTCGGTCGCCAGCGGCGATGCGATGAAGACCGCACTCGCGGCGGTGCTGAACGATCCGGACCTGGCGGCGTCGCTGTCGCGCTCCGGCATCGAGACCATCCGCGCCAGGCATACCTGCGGGCACCGTGTCGACGAACTCCTGGCCGTGCTGCGGCGCATCGGCACGGAGCGGGTGCGGCGCCAGTTGCCCGGAGAACAGGAGGCAGCCGAATGAAGATCGCCTTTTACGGCTCCAGCATTCTCTCGTCCTACTGGAACGGCGCGGCGACCTATTACCGCGGCCTGCTGCGCGCGCTCGCGACCCACGGCCACGAGATCACCTTCTACGAGCCCGACGCCTTCGGCCGGCAGCAGAACCGGGACATCGATCCGCCGGACTGGTGCCGGGTCGTCGTCTATCCGGCCACCCCGGCGGACGTGCGGCGCGCGGCAGCGGAGGCGGCTTCGGCGGACGTCGTGGTGAAGGCGAGCGGCGTCGGCTACGAGGACGACGCGCTGTTGGCGGCGGTGATGGACGCGGCGCGGCCTGAAGCCCTGAAGATCTTCTGGGACGTCGACGCGCCGGCGACGCTGGCCGACCTGCAGGCGCAGCCGGACCATCCGCTGCGGCTGGCGCTGAAGAACCTCGATCTGGTCCTGACCTATGGCGGCGGCGATCCCGTGGTGTCGGCCTATGAAGCGCTGGGGGCCGCCGCCTGCATCCCCGTCTACAACGCGCTCGACCCCGACACCCACCACCCGGTGCCGCCGGAGCCGAAATTCGACGCCGACCTCGCCTTCCTCGGCAACCGCCTGCCGGATAGGGAAGCGCGCGTCGAAGACTTCTTCCTGGAGCCGGCGGCGGCGCGGCCCGAGGCCTCGTTCCTGCTCGGCGGCTCGGGCTGGGCGGATCGCGGCCTGCCGGCGAACGTGCGCTACATCGGCCACGTGTCGAGCCGCGACCACAACGCGTTCAACGTGACGCCGAAGGCGGTGCTGAACATCAACCGCGCCAGCATGGCGAGCACCGGCTTCTCGCCGCCGACGCGCGTCTTCGAGGCGGCGGGCGCCGGGGCGTGTCTGATCACCGACGCCTGGACGGGACTGGAAATGTTCCTGGAGCCCGGCCGCGAGGTGCTGGTCGCCCGCGACGGCAGGGACGTCGCAGAGATCATGGCGCGCCTGACGCCCGAGGAGGCGACGGCGATCGGCCGCCGGGCGCTCGCGCGCGTGCTGCGCGATCACACCTATGCGCTGCGCGCCCGTCAGGTCGACCGCCTGTTGCGTGACCGCTTGGCGAAGCAGCCGGAGGTCGCGGCATGACGCAGCGCCCAATCGACATCGTCATTGTCGGCCTATCGCTGTCCTCCTCTTGGGGCAACGGCCACGCGACGACATACCGAGCCCTGATCCGCGGACTGCAGAGGCTGGGCCACCGCGTGCTGTTCCTGGAGCGGGACGTGCCCTGGTACGCCGCGAACAGGGATCTGCCCGATCCGGATTTCTGCGACCTCCGGCTCTATGCCGACCTGACGGAACTGGCGGAGCGGCATCGCGGCGCGATTGCCGACGCCGATGCGGTGATCTTCGGCTCCTACGTGCCGGAAGGCGTCGCGGCGCTCGACATCGTGCTGGAGGCCGCGCGCGGCCCGGTCGCCTTCTACGACATCGATACGCCGGTGACCCTGGCGAAGCTGAGCCGCGGCGACGAGGAGTATCTGGCCCGGCGGCAGATCCCGGCGGTGGACCTGTATCTGTCCTTCACGGGCGGGCCGCTCCTGCAGCGCCTCACCGGCGACTTCGGGGCGCGGCGATCGATGGCCCTCTATTGCGCGGTGGACGAGACGCGCTACCGGCCGACGGGCGACGCGCCGGTGTGGGACCTGGGCTATCTCGGGACCTACAGCGACGACCGGCAGCCGACCCTGGAGCGCCTGCTGATCGAGCCGGCGCGGCGCCTGCCGCACCGCCGTTTCGTGGTCGCCGGCCCGCAATATCCCGACGCCATCGCATGGCCGCCGAACGTGGACCGTATCGATCATCTGCCGCCGTCCGAGCATGCGGCCTTCTACGGCCGGCAACGGCACACGCTGAACGTGACGCGCGCCGACATGATCGCCGCCGGCTGGTCGCCCAGCGTCCGACTTTTCGAAGCGGCCGCCTGCGGCACGCCGATCGTCAGCGACGTCTGGGATGGCCTGACCGACCTGCTGCCCGACGGCGAAGCGATCGTGCTGGCGCTGGATGCCGCGGACGTCGTCGCCGTCATCGAAGCCGGCGACGACGATGCGCGGCGCGCCCGGGCTGAGCGTGCCCGGGCGATCGTGCTGGGCGAGCACACGGGCACGGCCCGGGCCGCCCAGCTGGTTGAGGCGCTGTCCGCATTGCGGCAGGCGCATTCGAATCTGGCGAAGGTGGGTTGAGACGTGCGTGCGCAAAGACAATGGAGCCGGCAGGAGATCGTCGCGGGTCTGCGGGGCCTCGGGCCCTGGTTTCACAATATCGACCTGCACGGCGTGCCGACGGCGCCCGACCATTTCCTCGGCGACTATCCCGCGTTCAAGTGGCGCGGCTTCGCCGCCGCCGTACCGGACGACCTGACGGGCCGCACCGTTCTCGACATAGGGTGTAACGGCGGCTTCTACGCCATGGAGATGAAGCGGCGCGGCGCCGACCGGGTCGTCGCCGTGGATTCAGACGAACGCTATCTGGCCCAGGCGCGCTTCGCGGCGGAGGTGCTCGGCCACGACATCGAGTTCCGCCGGATGTCCGTCTACGACGTCGCGCAGCTGGGCGAGAAATTCGATCTCGTCATCTTCATGGGCGTGCTGTACCACCTGCGCCACCCGCTGCTGGCGCTCGACCTGCTCCACCGGCACGCGGTCGGGGACTTGCTCCTGTTCCAGTCGATGCAGCGCGGTCCCGACGCCGTGGCCGCGGTGGCACCGGACTATGATTTCGACGAACAGGCGCATTTCGACCAGCCGGACTATCCCTGCCTCTACTTCGTCGAGGATCGCTACGCGGGCGATCCGACCAACTGGTGGATTCCGAACCGCGCCGCGGCCGAGGCGATGCTGCGCAGTGCGGGCTTCGAGATCGTCGCGCACCCCGAGCGCGAGGTCTACCTGTGCCGGCGCAGCCATGCCGCTGCGGGGCATCCGCCCCCCGCGCTCTAGGCGTCGCCCGCGCGGCGAAGGGTCGCTTCAGGCCATCGAGGCCTGAGCGACCGCGGCGCGAGCGCGCCGCTTGGAGGGCTTGCCCGTGGACAGGCGGGCGGCGAAATCGTCGATCGTCGCCCGCAGGCCGGTTTCCAGGGGAATACGCGGCGACCAGCCCAGCAGGTTGCGCGCCTCGTCGATGACCGGACGCCGCCGGCGCGGGTCGTCGACGGGCAGTGGACGATGGACGATGTCCGAAGGCGAGCCCACCATCTCCAGAATCGTGCGCGCCGTCTTTGCGATGCTGAGTTCCGACGGGTTGCCGAGGTTGACCGGCCCCATGATCGTCGGCGCGCTGTCCATGAGCAACTCGAGCCCATTGACGAGATCGTCGACATAGCAAAAGGAGCGGGTCTGCGAGCCATCGCCGTAGATGGTGAGGGGGGCCCCGCGCAGTGCCTGGACGATCAAGTTGGAGACCACGCGCCCGTCGTTCTCCAGCATGCGGGGCCCGTAGGTGTTGAAGATGCGGGCCACCTTGATCTCCAGCCCGTACATCCGCTGATAGTCGAAGAAGAGTGTCTCTGCCGCCCGCTTGCCCTCGTCGTAGCAGGCCCGGGGACCGGTGATGTTGACGCAGCCGCGATAGTGTTCCGGCTGGGGGTGTATTTCGGGGTCGCCATAGACCTCGCTCGTCGAGGCCTGCAGGATACGCGCCTTCTTCGTCCTCGCCAGGTCGAGGAGGTTGCACGCACCCAGTACGCAGGTGCGCAACGTGGCGACCGGGTCTTCCTGGTAATGCACCGGCGAAGCCGGGCACGCCAGATTGAAGATGCGATGGACGGGCCCGGAGATGGCGATGGGCGCGGTGACATCGTGATGGACGAAAGAGAACCTGGGATGGCCGTCCAGCGACCTCAGGTTCTGCAACGTGCCGGTATGCAGGTTGTCGATACAGACAACGAACGATCCGCGGTCCACCAACCGTTCGCACAGGTGAGAACCGATGAAACCGGCGCCGCCAGCAACGACCACCGTGTCGCGATCAACCACTGCCATCTGTCTCTCCAGGTAAGGGCTAGCGGCTTAACAATGTTTTGATCTCCCGGTTCCTGCTGCTGCACCGGTGGGGCCGGTGCGGCTCGGATGAATCGCACCCCTTCCGGCCGGATATGCGCGGGATGGCGCGTGCGGCTGTACTGCGTCTGTAGCGAAGGTGTGCCGCCTGCCCGCGATTTCGTCCCTCCTTGTTCTGCGGTCGTGCCTGTTCGGTCGAGCGTGTCCGATCGGGGGGAACGTGCGTCTCGGCGGGCGGTTACAGGACCGACTGACCGCGGATGTGCGGGAGCCGCCGGGCTCCTGACGGCCCGTCGGTTCGGGAATGTGTGCGTGCCCGCACCATACGAGGCGGCGAGGAGCAGCGATGTCGGACACGAGGGTGGCTCTGGTGCTCGCAGGCGGTATCGGGCTCGGCGCCTATGAGGCCGGCGCCTATACCGGGATGGACCGGACGTTCGGCACGCCACTGGACAGGATTGCCGGCTCGTCGATCGGTGCCGTGAATGCCGCGCTGATCGCCGGCAACGAGCCGTCTCAAAGGGTGCGCCGGCTGCGCGCCTTCTGGACCGAAATGCCATCGTTGCTGCCGGCGCTCCACGGCATCGGATCCTACGGCGGATCGTGGCGGAGTATGGCGAACTGGCTCAGCGCGCTTCAGGTACGCACCGTCGGGCGCCGGGGCATCTTCCATCCCAAGCCGCTACCAGAATTGTTCAGCGGCGCACTGGGGATCTATGACCTCTCGCCGCTGCGCGCGACCCTGGAACGGATGGCGGATTTCGACCGGCTCAACGGCGGCGACGTGAGCGTCGCGGTGGTCGCGACCGATATCGCTACCGGTGAGGCCGTCACATTCGACACCGCCGCCGGCGATCGTATCGGACCAGACCACCTGCTCGCCAGCTGCGGGTTCCTGCCGGAGTTCGAGCCGACGGAGATCGAGGGGCGGCTGCTCGGGGACGGCGCGCTGACGGCGAACGCCCCGGTCGATGCCGTTTTGACGGACCGGCCCGACGAGGATCTGATCTGCTTCGTGGTGGATCTGTTCGCCCGGGACGGTGGCCGTCCGGACTCGCTCCTCCGCGCACAGGAACGCCGCCTCGACCTGCTGCTGGCGAACCAGACAGAGACCGCTCTCGCCGGCCTGCAGCGAGAGGACCGGCTCCGCCGGCTGCTGGGGGAGGCGGCCGACGCCGTTCCTCCCGACCGCCTGAGCGAACCGGGGCTGCAGATGGCCGCGGCCGCCGCGCGGCGCTCCGGCACGGCCGTACTCCACTTGAGCTACCGGTCGGCGGACCATGATGCCGCCTCCGAGAAACAGTATGATTTCTCGCCCGCCACCATGGCGGATCGGTGGAAAGCTGGGGCTCTGGACATGGCGGCAGCTCTCGACCGGCTCCGCCTGGATGAGGGAAGGACGGGACGGCGCGGGTTCGTCCTGCATCGCATCCGTCGCGAGACGAAGCGGGAGGCGCCCGCTTAGGAACCCTTCCCCTCCGCCGTCTGCCGCCTCAGTGCTTGGCGGTGGTGCCGTGCTGCGCGTCGAGGTCCAGGTAGCGGCGCGTGATGGACGAGATGTTCTCGCCCATCCAGGATGCCATCGCCTCTTCCTCGGCCAGGATCTGCTGGCAGATCTGCTTCGTCTCGTGGTCGCCCGCCGCCTCCGCGGTGGCAATCAGCGAGCGGTATGCGGCGATCTCCATGTGCTCGAAGGTGTAGCTCGCCATGGAGGCCTTCACCACTTCGTCCGTCACGAACATGCCGCTCAGCCCTTGCCCCAGCGCGGTGAGCTTGCCTGTGAGGTCCTTCATGGTGGAAGCGCTCGCGCCGCGGCGCTTCAGGCATCCCTCCAGGAGTTCCGCCTGGCGGTGTGTCTCCGACGCATGGCTTTCCAGCCGTGCCTTCAGTTCCGGATAGTTCTCGATGCGGCTCGCGGTGTCGCGGAGCATCTTCTCGGCCTGCTCTTCCATCGCATGCGCATCGCGCAGCCACTCGACGAGCCGTTCTTCTGCGGTAGCCATAGCCGTCTCCATCTTTTCCGGAAGTCCACGCGCGGTGGTTCGCCCCTACAACCTCGCGGATCGGCGTTCGTTCCCCGGAACCATTAGGGTGCCGCAAATGTCTCCTCCCGGCAGATCTCGACATGCAGGGGAGACAAACGACCGTGGCAACTCGGGCTGAAATCCTGGACCTGTCCCGGCAGTCGAACCGGGGCGGGCTCACGCCGTGGTTCGACTGCCGCCTGGGCGAGCAGGTCGACCGCGGTCTGTTCCTGCCAGGCGACGAACTGGAGGCGGTCGGGGAAAAGCTGGTGGCCGAGATGGCGGCCTATCGTGAACAGGCGGGCGTATCGACGGCCGTGCTGGGCATGTCGGGCGGCGTCGACAGCGCCTTGACTGCGGCGATGCTGAAGCGGGCGGGATGGCGCGTGGTCGGCTTCAGCCTGCCGATCGAGCAGAACCCGGAGGAGACGGAGCGCGGCGTCGAGGCCTGCCGCGCCCTGAGCATCGAGCACCACCATCTCGACCTCTCGGAGCCCTATCGCGGCGTCGTCGGCGCTCTGGGTGGCCTCGACGAGCGGCTTCCGGCCGGGGACGCCGAGGCATTCCGGGTCAGGCGCGGCAACGTCCGCGCCCGGCTGCGCATGGTCACGCTGTACGATCAGGCGCACCGGTTCGGCGGCCTCGTCGCCAGCACCGACAATTTCTCCGAACTCGGCGCGGGATTCTGGACGCTCCACGGCGACGTCGGCGACTTGGCGCCGATCCAGTCCCTGCTGAAATCCTGGGAAGTCCCCTGGATGGCCCGCGCCTACGGCGTGCCGGAGAGGACCTGGCGGGCCAACCCGACTGACGGCCTCGGCATCGGCGAGGGCGACGAGGCGCAGATCGGCGCCACCTACCTCGAGTGGGACGTTACCGTTTTCGCGCTGATGGAGACGCTCGTCCGCAACCCCGGTCTGGGCCGCGACGAACTGGTGGCAAGCCTGGACATCGGCGCGGACGAGCGGGCGCGCTCCGCCGTCGAGGCCGTCCTGCGCCGCCTGCGGACGACGTGGCACAAGCGGCTCAATCCGATCCGGCTCGGCCATCCGGCGGCGGAGCGTTTCGACGCGCTCGACCTGCTCGACGCCCGGCTCTTCCGCCCTGCCGTGATGAAGGCGGACGAGGCGCATTCCAGCTTTTCCGGCGATCTCCAGGATCAGGCGAACCAGCTCGCCAGGGCACTCGAGGCCGCCGACATGCGCATGGTCACGGCGGAATCCTGCACCGCCGGTCTGCTGGCGGCGTGCGTCGCCGCCGCGCCTGGCAGTTCCGGCGTGCTCGAAGGCAGCTTCGTCACCTATTGCTCGTCCCTCAAGAGCGACGCCTTGGGCGTGTCGGCATCCCTGATCCGCGAGAAGACCCCTTACGATCCGGAGGTCGCGCGGCAGATGGCGGCGGGGGCGCTGGAGCGGGCGCCCGGCGCCCGGTTGGCGCTGTCGATCACCGGGGTGGCGGGACCCGGCCCGGACCAAGGCAAGCCCGCCGGCCTCGTCCATATCGGCGCGGCGGTCAGGGGACGCGAGCCGATCGCGGAGGAGCACCGGTTCCAGGGACGACCGAAGCAGGTCATCGCGGCCACGATCCGCAACGCCCTCGAACTGGGGAAGAGGATGGTGGAGCAGCGCCGTGCGTGACGCCGTCGTACCGGATGCGGGCGACACCGCGCACCGCGTTCGCCGGAGCGAGCCGCGCTCATGCCGGGGAGGAGAACCGATGCGCCGAGCCCGTTCGAAACGCCGGCACGTCCCGCGGATCGTCACGGGTGCCATAGCGGGGTTCGTCGCGACCCTCCCCATGACGATGGCGATGCGGCGCCTCCACCGCGGACTGCCGCAGCAGGAACGCTATCCCCTGCCGCCGCGCGAACTGACCGAGCGGCTGACGCCCGCCCGGCGGGACGACGACGGCCCCGACCGGGACGCCGGCCCGCAGGAGACGACAATGGCGGCTCACTTCGTCTACGGCGCCGCCGCCGGAGCGCTCCTGCCGCTGATACGGTCGCGGCCGACGGTGGCGACGGGATCGATCTACGGCGTCGCGGTATGGGCGGCCAGCTACCTCGGCTGGATTCCGACCCTCGGGACGCTGCGCCCCGCCACCGGGCATCCGGCCCGCCGGAACCTCCTGATGATCGCCGCCCATCTCGTCTGGGGTGCCGCACTGGCCGTCGCGCACCGGGAGCTGGTGCAGGCCGAGGAAGAAGCCTTCGCCGCCGGCCCGGAGGCCGATGCGCCCCGGCGGCCGGACGCATGACCCCTGGGGCGGGAGGCCACCGCACGAAGCCCGGCCGGCCCCCAACGCGAAAACGCCCGGGCTTTCGCCCGGGCGTTCCGTCTCACGCTCCTGCTGGTCGCCCGGTCAGGCGGGCGTGAAGCAGGGGACCGGGGGGCCGCCGTCGGTGGGCTTGAAGACGAGCTTCACCTTCTGGCCGACCTTGATGCTGTCGAAGTCGGTGTCGACGATGTTGGTCATCATCGTCGTGCCCTCGTCGAGCGTGACGTAGGCGATGCAGTACATCTCCGGCGAGCGCCGCATGACGCTGTAGGAGTAGATCGTGCCCTTGCCCGACACCTCGACCATCTCGGTGTTGTCGCTGAGCGTGAAGGGCGACAGGGCGCGCGGGTACCAGTAGAGCTTGCCCGTGTCCTTGCACTTGCCGACGGTGAACTTGCCCGCGGCGCAGTTGTCCCAGAACGCCTTCGTTTCCGGGTTCGGCTCGGGCGCCGGGATCTTCCTCTCGGCCATGGTGATCACTCCCTCTCGAGGATGACGGTGGCGCTGCCGTGGCGGGTGCCGAGCGAGCCGCCCGTACCGTGCGCCAGAACCAGATCGCAATTCGGGACCTGCACCTTCGGGTGCGCCTCGCCGCGGGCCTGACGGACCGCCTCGAGCACCTTGGTCAGACCGCCGCGGTTCGACGGGTGGTTGTTGCAGAGCCCGCCGCCGTCGGTGTTGAACGGCAGCTTGCCGACGCCGGAGATCAGGTTGCCGTCGGAAACGAACTTGCCGCCCTGGCCCTTCTCGCAGAAGCCGAGGTCTTCCAGCTGCATCAGCACGGTGATCGTGAAGCTGTCGTAGATCGACGCGTACTTGATGTCCTTCGGCGTGACGCCGGCCTCGGCGAACGCCGCCGGGCCCGACCAGCGCGCACCGGAATAGGTGAGGTCGATCTGGCCGCCCATCTGGTGCTTCGGCGCTTCGCCGGCGCCCAGGATCTTGATCTTCGGACGGTTGAGGCTCTTCATCACCTCGGGCGCCACGACGACGATGGCACCGCCGCCGTCGGAGATGACGCAGCAGTCCAGACGATGCAGCGGGTCGGAGATCATCGGCGAGTTGACGACGTCCTCGACCGTGACGACCTTCTTCAGCATCGCGTGCTCGTTGTGCTGAGCATGATGCGACGCGGCGACCTTGATCCAGGCGAGCTGCTCGCTGGTCGTGCCGTACTCGTGCATGTGGCGCATGGCGCACATGGCGTACATGTTGACGACGGTCGGACCGAACGGGAACTCGAACTGGACGTCGGGCGCCGACTGGTTGTAGACGCGCGGCGCGGTGCCGGTCGCCATGCCCTCGGCGTTCGGACGGCCGGCGAGCGTGATCAGCGCCACCTTGCACTTGCCGGCGGCGATCGCCTCGGCGGCGTGGCCGACATGCAGCACGTAGGACGAGCCGCCGGTGTCGGTCGAATCCATGTGCCGGCAGTTCTTCAGGCCGAGATAGTCGACCATGGAGAGCGGGCCGAGGCCCGGCGCATCGCCGGCGCAGTAGTAGGCGTCGACGTCGTCCACGGTCAGGCCGGCGTCCTTCAGCGCGCCGGCAGCCACTTCGGCGTGCAGCTGCGCCAGCGACTTGTCGACGGCCTTGCGCGTGGGATGCTCATAGATCCCAGCGATGTAGGCCTTGCCTTTGATGCTCATAGGGGTCCACCACCTCTCGGTTTCGTGGTTGAGGTGGCCGCAGGGTAGGGGGACGCATTTGTCCTGACAAGGCCCCGATCCGGGGACGCCTCCGGAACCTCTCCGAGCCGGGCCCGCGCACGGCTCAGCGTGGCGTCCGGCGCATCCGCTTCAGCACGGCGGTGCTGGACGAGACGATCCGGCCGGCGGGATCCGAATCCTTTCCGTCGAATGCGCGGATCTCGCAGCGGCAGAAGGCGAGGGAGCCGGTGCGGCGGATCAGTTCCGGCGTCGCGACGAGGGTTTCTCCCTCGACCGCGCCGCTCAGATAGTCGGTGGTCAGCGACACGGTGACGACGCGCTCGTCGGGCAGGTCCATGACCGCCACCCAGCACAGGGCCAGATCGGCCATCGTCGCCAGCATGCCGCCGTGCACCGCGCCGCCGCCGTTGCAGTGCCGCGCCTCGACCGTCAGCGTCACCGTGCCGTCGGGCTCCGGGCCCTCGGGCGTCCAGAACGGGCCGACATAGAGTTCGAAGGGGTCACGGGGATAGGGGATGCGGTATCCTGGGCGGGTCGTCTGGTCGGTCACGGTCGGTCCTGATGTTTCGAGAGCGGTTGCGCCCAAGGAAGCATGAACCGTGCCCCTGCGGAACCTCCGGCGTCGTCGGCCGTATGCGGGTGACGGAGGCGCGATCCGGCAGCCTCGCGGCGCTTACGCCGCAGGCCGTGACGCTTGCCCGTGCCCGGCGATGATGGTTCAGTCGGGTCCCGCAGACACAGAGGCCAGCATGGACCCCCACCTCGAAGCCCGCCTGTCGCTGCTCCTGACCGAGATGGAAGGCGAGCAGGGCGACCGGCACGAGATCTGGATGCGTCTCAAGCAGGAACTGGACGGCATGCGCGCCTTCGGCATGCCGGTGCCGGAGGATCTGCAGCGCCTGGAGGACGAACTGGAACGCGAGTTCGGCCCCCCGGTGGTGTTCGACGCCGAGTCCGAGGATGCCGACCCTGAGGATGGGACACCCGGTGGCGGGCCGGGATGACGAGGCGGGATGACGGGCGGCCGATCGCTCACCATATCGCGGTGATATCGGGCTCGTGCCCTGAGGGAGCTTGGACATGATCGCCTGCGCATTCGGGATCGGCGTCGGGCCGACGATGTCGGCGCACTATCATCCGTCCCGCGACATCCCCCTGAAGCAGCGGCCTGAACCGGTGCCGGGCGACAAGTAGGCCGCCGTCAGACCGGCTGCGACGCCCCGCGCTCCGCCGGCAGCGCCTCCTGCGGCGTATAGCCGACGATCTCCTTCAGCAGCCAGATGGCGTTGTCGCACATGCGCTGCTGGTAGGACGCCGCCCGCATCTTCTCCAAGTGGAACAGGAAGGCGTCGTTGAACTCCTTCAGCGGCCCTTCGAGGAGATGGAAGACGTCGTCCATCGACAGGTAGCGACGCCGCGCGAGCAGGCCGATGTCCTCCAGGAAGATCAGGAAGCCGATGAAACTGCCGCGGGTGTCGTCGTCGAGCGCCTCGATGCAGTGCGAGGCGAACTCGCCGAGCGGCAGTGAGCCGTCGCTCGCCGCATGCTGCCGCACGATGAGCGTGCGCAGCTGCCCGCCGAAGACCATCTCGCTGCAGGCGATCCGCTCGACCAGCCGCATGTAGACGGCGGCCTGTGCCGTCCGCGTGGAGAGCGCCGCCTGCTCCTGCGCGATCTCGTTCTGCCTGCGGCTCTGATCGGCTTGGGATTTGGCGAAGCGCAGCGCGAGGATCGCGACCACGACCAGCCCCAGGCTGGAGAGGAAATAGAGGAGTTCAATGACGTTGCGGACCTGGTTGTGGCGTTCGGAGCCGTTCAGCCAGTCGGGAAAGTGTCCCGTCAGGAAGCCGGTCACGATGACCACCGCCAGGATCGCGTGGCCGCAGGCGACGACGACGATCGCGCCGTAGACGATGCACTCGCGCGCGAGGTCGCCGGCATCCTTCAGCGGCGCACGTCCGGTGGTCATCGCATCCCCTCCCGCCGTCTGGCGCGCGCAGTGCCGCGAACGGTGGTGCCCGGACCGATCCTAGCACTTCCTGCGGCGCCGGGTGACCGGGGAACTGTTCAGGTACCGCCGGCGGCCCGCCGCTGCCGGGCCAGCACCGTCTCGCGGTGTGCGATGTAGAAGGTCGCGACGAAGATCACGGCACCGCCGATCCAGGTCCAGACGGTCGGGATCTCGCCGAAGATCGTGAAGGCGATCAGGGCGGTGAACGGCAGTTTGGCGAAGTCGAAGGGCAGCACGACGGTGACGTCCGCCGCGCCGAAGGCT
Source organism: Constrictibacter sp. MBR-5 (assembly GCF_040549485.1). NCBI lineage: Bacteria > Pseudomonadati > Pseudomonadota > Alphaproteobacteria > Rhodospirillales > Allostellaceae > Constrictibacter > Constrictibacter sp. MBR-5. The sequence goes on along the minus strand of NZ_JBEPTK010000009.1, from coordinate 136,818 downwards.
CGCGTCATGAAGATGTGGCCGACGGTGCCGCAGAAGGCGAGTGCCGTCAGCCAGCCGAGCATTTCCAGGCTCGGCCACTGCCAGACGAACAGGGCCGGGATCAGCGACAGCGGCGTCAGGATCAGCGTCATGTAGGTGACGACGACCTCCGGCCGCTCGGTGCGCGACAGCGACTTCACCACCAGGATCGAGGAGGCCGCGAAGGCGGCGTTGGCGATCGCCAGCAGCGAGCCGAGCGACAGCCCCTCGATGCCGGGCCGCAGGACGATCATCGTGCCGGCGAACCCGACGATGATCGCCGTCCAGCGGCGCAGGCGGACCGTCTCGCCCAGGATGAGGGCCGCCCCCATGGTCGAAAAGAGCGGCGCCGTGAAGCCGAGCGCGGTCGCCTCGGTGATCGGGATCAGCGTGACCGCCGTGAAGCCGCACAGCATGCCGCCCAGGCTGAACAGCGCGCGCAGCACGTGGCCGCCCAGCCGCTGGGTCCGCATCGCCGAGATGCCGACCCCCGCCAGCCACGGCATCATGAAGGCGAGCGCCAGGATGTTGCGGAAGAACACCACCTCGAACGGATGCAGCTCCGTCCCGGCATGGCGGATCAGCGCGCTCATGCACGAGAAGAACAGCGCCGACAGCGTGGCGAAGACGGCGGCGCGCAGCGGCGGCGGGGCGGCCTCGAACCGGGCGAAGGCCGCGGCCAACCGCGTCGGCGTCACGACCTCCCGGCCGCAGCGTCGGCGACACGCGCCGCGACGGCGCGGCCACGCTTGATCCGCGCTTCACGCCAGCTGACATAGCTGGCGGCGACGAAGACGACGATGCCGCCCAGGAACGTCCACACGCTCGGTATCTCGTCGTAGAGGAAGAAGGCCATTGCGGCGATGATCGGCAGTTTGACGAAGTCGATCGGCTGCAGGGCCGTGATGTCCTGAAGCTTCAGCGCCTTGATGTGGCAGAACTGGCCGGCCGTGGCCAGCGCCGCGAGCAGGGCCATCCAGAGCAGTTCGGTCACCGACGGCGTCGTCCAGAAGAACAGGGCGGCCGGCAGCGAGATCGGCGCCATCAGCAGCACCTGCCACGTCATCACGGCTTCCGGCCGCTCGCTGCGCGACAGCGACCGCAGCGTCACCACCGTCAGGGCCCAGGAGGCTGCGGCGGCGAGCGCCAGCAGCGCGCCGGGGCCGAGGAGATCGAGGCCGCTGCCCCCCGAACCCGGCCGCAGGATGATCATTACGCCCAGAAAGCCGAGGATGGTGGCGCTCCAGCGGCGGATCCGCACCCTCTCGCCGAGGAAGAGGGCGGCGAAGATCGTGACCCACAGCGGCGCGGTGAAGGTGATCGCCGTGGCGTCGGCCAGCGGCATCAAGCCCACCGCCAGGAACCAACAGCCGAGCGACAGCGAGTTGAAGCCGGCGCGCACGCCGTGCATCCCGATCCGCTTCGCCCGGAGCATGCCGGGCTGCAGGATCCGGAGCAGCCAGGGCAGCATGATGACGAGGCCGAAGATGTTCCGGAAGAACAGCACTTCGAACGCGTGCACCTCGCCGGAGAGATGGCGGGCGATCAAGGTGATCGACGCATAGCACGCCGTCGCGCCCAGCATCAGACAGGCGGCCGCCAGGGGATGCGTGTCCAGGGGCTGGACGACGGCGGCCGCATCTGTCCCGGCCACGGATTAGCGCCCCTTGTTCGGGCCGGCGGCCTGATAGGTCAGCGTGAACTGCAGCAGGAGGGTGCGCTGCAGGTCGGAAAAATTGTCGTCCGATACAGCGAGCAGCCTTACCGCCCCGTCCTTTTCCGGCAGCAGCGCCAGCCCCTCGAAATTGTCCTCCGCCTCGGGGGCCGGCGGGCGGATGGCGCCCAGCACGCGGCCTTCCCAGGCTTCGGCCTTCGCCACGTCCGCCGCGGGCACCCGCGTCAGCCGGCAGCGCACCCCGAGCAGCAGTGAGAACGCCCGCTCCAGGACGAGCAGGTCGCCGTTCGGCAGGAAGACCGCGTCGGTCGGCTGGTAGGCGGGGTCGGTCCGGTACGAGCGGCCGATCCACTTGCCGTCGCGGCGGAGCCATGTGCGGTGCAGGCCGTCGTCGCCGCTCGCTTCCGCCAGGATGGCGATGGTGCCGTCGCCGGCCACGGCGACCGATTCCAGGCCCTTGTTCGGCGGCAGCGTCGCGATGTCGGCGGGCAGGTCCAGCCTGATCGGCGGCGCGAGCAGGCCCGCCCAGTCGGCGGCGTGCCGGACGACGCGATGGTCGCCCTCGTAGGCGACAAGCCACGATCCGTCGGGCAGGCGGCGCAGCGCCTCGGCGTCGCGCGTGCCCTTCGGTGCCTCCAGGTCGACGCCGCCCAGGGGGGCCGCGCGCACCGCGCCGACATCCACCAGCTTGCCGTCGGCGTCGAACGCCAGGGGGAACTGCAGGGCGAGTCCGTCGTCGCGCACCGCGGTCGCCGTGATCCCGTCGCCATCGACCTCCAGGCCGGAGACGCCGCCGAGCAGGTCGCGGCGGCCGAGATCGACCATCGCGACGAAGGAAAGGAGGGGTTCCTCGTCGGTGGGCTGCCCCAGCATGGCGCAGGCGCCGGCCGGGACGAACATCGCCACGGCCAGAAGGCGCTTCACGAGACCGAGCACAATCTCTCCCGCTTGCGGTAGGGTTGCGCCGGTTGGCGCCGATGCAGGAAAGCATCGTACGCTCATCGGGTTAAGGCAAGGTGTCGAAACCGGCGCTTTGCACGTTCGACGCGAACATGGGAGGACCCGCATGCAGTTCCTGGTCACCGCCTATGACGGCACCGACCCCGAGGCGCCAGCCCGACGGCAGGCGGTGCGCGAGGCGCATCTGGTCGGCGCGCGCCGCATGACCGAGGAGGGGCGCATCCTGATCGGCGGGGCGATCCTCGACGATGCCGGCGGCATGATCGGCTCGTGCTGCATCGTCGACTTCGCGACGCGGGCGGAACTGGACGAATGGCTGCGCACCGACCCCTACGTCACGGGCGGCGTCTGGCAGAAGATCGAGGTGGTGCCGTTCCGGGCGGCGGTCGGCGGTCCCGCCAAAAGCTGATTTCGCCGTGGCCCGCTCGCGAGAGCGGCGGCTACCCTGCTGAGGGATGCCGCCGCCTCGCTTGTACAGACCTGCGCCGCGCGATCCGTGCGACAGTGAGGTGTCCGCGCCGGCTGACGCCGACACGAAGTCTCCTTATAAAGCACCCGGCGTGCGATCGGTTCCAGCGCGTCCCGTCGGCCGTAGAGCGAGCCCACCCCATGCCTGCCATCGACATCCGGCCCTGCACCGAGGCCGACCTGCCCGCGGTGGTCGACCTCCTGCTCGCCAACACGCCGGCGGCCGAACGCCGCGCCGGGCCGCTGACCGAGCATGCGCGCGAGGTCTATTTCGACCATCCCTGGCTGCATCCCGAGATCGCGCCGCTGGTCTGCTTCGGCGCCGACGGACGGCTGAACGGCTTCATCGGTGCGACAGCACGCCGCATGACGTTTCGCGGCGAGCAGATTCTGGTCGCCGTGCCGGGCAACTTCGTCGTGCGGCCGGGCCCCGACGGCAAGGTCGACGCCTTCTCGGCGATCGGGCTGGTGCGGCGCTTCCTGACCGGCCCGCAGGACCTTTCGCTGACCGACACGTCGAACGACCTGTCGCGGCGGATGTGGGAGGCCGCGGGCGGTGCCGTCGTCGCCGGCTACAGCTTCGACTGGTTCCGGCCGATCCGCCCGGTGCGCGCCCTGCTGCAGGTGGTCGAGGCCGAGCGCAAGACGGCGCTGCCCATGTCGCGCTGGCTGCACCGCGTCGGCGGCGTTGTCGACATCGCCGGCGCGCGGGTGCTGGCCCGGATGGCGGCGGGCAAGCGCGTGGATGCGGTCCTGGCGCCGTTCGACCCGGACTTCCTGCTCCAGCTCATCGCCCGGCACAGGGCCTACGAGATCGTCGGCGTCTACGACCGCGACAGCATCGCCTGGCTGATGCGCCAGCTCGAGGCCAAGGCCCAGGGCCGCACCCTGGTCTGCCACACGGTCACCGACGGCAAGCAGCCGATGGGCGCCTTCGCCTACATCCTGCGCGCCGACGGCTATGCCGAGGTGCTGTTCTCCTACGCCCGGGAGGGACGCTACGACTTCCTGCTCAGCGCGATGGCGTCGGACGCCGCATCGCGCGGTGCGGCGGTTCTGACGGGCACGGTGAAGCCGCCGCGGCTGCCTTCGTACAAGGGCCAGCGCTGCTTCTTCTTCGCCAACCAATGGACGGTCGTCCATTCCCGCCGTCCCGAGCTGGCGGACGCCTTCCACCGCGGCCGCGCCCTGCTGACGGCGCTCGACGGGGAGAAATGGACACGCTTCGGCGATCTCTTCACCCTGTGATGAAGCCGCCGTTAAGCCGACCTTAAAAGGCGGTTATATAGAAGCGTTTGCATCGGCCGTGTCGTTCGCGGCCGGAACCTAGTCGTCGAGGGGTACGATCCGCATGTGCGGCATCGCGGGAGAGTTGCGGCGCCACGGGAACGGCGCCGACGAGGCTGTCGCCCGGCGCATGATCCGCGCCGTTCATCACCGCGGACCGGACGCGAGTGGCGTCGAGGTCGACGGGCCGGTCGCACTGGCCCATGCGCGGCTCAGCATCATCGACCTCGTCGGCGGCGTCCAGCCGATGGCCAGCGAGGACGGCCGCTACCGCATCACCTTCAACGGCGAGATCTTCAACTATGTCGAGCTGCGCGAGCGCCTGATCGCGCGCGGCCGGCGCTTCCGGACCGATTCCGATACCGAGGTCCTGCTCGTCGCCTACGAGGAACTGGGCCCCGACTGCGTCGCCGAGTTGAACGGCCAGTGGGCCTTCGCCGTCTGGGACACCAAGGCGAAGAGCCTGTTCCTGTCGCGCGACCGGCTGGGCGTGCGGCCGATCTATTACGCCGAGACGCCGTCCGCCTTCGTCTTCGCCTCCGAGGTGCGCGCCCTGCTGGTGCATCCCGACGTCGGCGCCGAGATCGATCCGCGTGGCATCGACCAGCTGCTGACCATCTGGGCGCCGATTCCGCCGCGCACCGTGTTCCGCGACGTGCGCGAACTGCCGCCCGGCTCCTCGATGCGCGTCGACGACACCGGCGTGCGCACCTGGCGCCACTGGCAGGCGGACTATTCCGAAGTCGCGATGCCGGCCTCGGTCGACGCGGCCGCCGACGACCTGCTGACCCTGCTGACCGACGCCGTGCGCATCCGCTTCCGCGCCGACGTGCCGGTCGGCGGCTATCTCAGCGGCGGCCTCGATTCCACCGTCGTCACCGCGATCGCGCGCAAGCGCCTGGGCGTCAGGCTCGACACCTTCTCGGTCGGCTTCGAGGACGGCGCCTTCGACGAGACGCAGTACCAGAACGCTGCCGCCGAGGCGCTCGGCACCCACCATGCCAGCATGCGCATCGGCCACGGCGACATCGCCGGCGTTTTTCCGGACGTCGTCTGGCACGCCGAGCGGCCGATGCTGCGCACGGCACCGGCGCCGCTCTTCCTGCTGTCGCGCTTCGTGCACGACAGCGGTTACAAGGTCGTGCTGACCGGCGAGGGCGCCGACGAGATGCTCGGCGGCTACGACATCTTCAAGGAGGCCAAGGTCCGCCGCTTCTGGGCGCAGCAGCCGGAGTCGGTGCTGCGGCCGAAGCTGCTGCAGCGGCTCTACCCCTACATGCCGGACCTGCAGAAGCAGCCGGCGGCCTATCTCCAGGGCTTCTTCAACGCCCGGCCGGAGGATCTGGCCAGCCCGTTCTTCTCGCACCAGCCGCGCTGGGGCATGACGGCGCGCACCAAGCTGTTCCTGTCCGACGCCTTCAAGGCCGAGCTCGCCGGCTACGACGTCTATGCGGAACTCGCCGAGACGCTGCCGCCTGCCTTCGCCTCCTGGGACCCGTTCTGCCAGGCGCAGTATCTGGAGACCGAGCACCTGCTGCCCGGCTACATCCTGGCGACCCAGGGCGACCGGATGGCGATGGCGCATGCGGTGGAGGGGCGGTTCCCGTTCCTCGACCATCGCGTCGTCAGCTTCGCCGCCAAGCTGCCGCCGCGCCTCAAGATGCGCGTCCTGAACGAGAAGTTCCTGCTCAAGCACGCTTCCGCCGGGCTGATCCCCGAGGTGGTGCGCGCCCGCTCCAAGCAGCCCTACCGGGCGCCAGGCACTGCCAGCTTCTACGACGCCGCGACCGGCAAGGCGCGTGCCGACTGGGTTGCGGCACTGACCACGCCGGAGCGGCTGTCCCAGGACGGCGTCTTCAATCCGGGGGCGGTGACGCGCCTCCTCGCCAAGGCGGCGAAGGGGCAGGTGACCGGCACGCGCGACGACATGGCCGTCGTCGCGGTGCTCTCCACGCAGCTTCTCGCCGACCGTTTCGTCAACAACTTCGCTGGGCAGATGTCGCATGACCGAGCCGCTTGAGACCGAGATCCGTGCCTTCGTCGTCGAGAACTTCCTCTTCGGCCAGGACGACGAGACCCTGACCGCCCAGTCTTCGCTGGTGGAGTCGGGCATCATCGATTCCATGGGTGTGGCCGAGATCGTCGCGCACATCGAGAGCCGCTACGGCGTCACGGTCGGCGACGACGAGCTGGTGCCGGACAATCTCGACTCCATCGAGCGCATCGCCGCCTTCGTCGCGCGCAAGAAGCAGTCCCAGGCGGCCTGACGTCGGAGGCCGACGGAGAATGTTGCCGTAGTACCGACCTTCCCGGCCGCAGCGCCGCAGGCGCGAAGAGCCGGGACCCAGGGCGAGCGCGCTGGCTTGGCCGGGGAATGCTCCCGCCGCCACGGCGCCGGCCCCCGGGTCCCGGCGCGGCGCCGCCTCCGGCGGCTGGCCGGGACGGTGGCTTCCTCGACCCGCACCCGGTAACCGAGACAACCGATTTGGCAAGGACAGGCTGACATGCTGGTCCAGCATTTCCTGGAGGCGAGTGCCGCTCGCCATCCCGACAAGACGGCGCTGGTCGCAGGATCCGAGCGCCTGACCTATGCCGAGCTCGACGCGCGGGCGAACGCGCTGGCGCATGCGCTGGCCAGGCTCGGCGTGCGGCGCGGCGACCGGGTGGCGATCCAGCTCGAGAACGGCGTCGAATGCGTCGTCTCGCTGTTCGCGACGCTGAAGGCCGGCGGCGCCTACATGGTCCTGAACCCCAGCATGAAGCCGGGCAAGCTCGGCTACGTGCTGCGCGACTCCGGTGCGGTGGCGCTGGTCACCGACGCCGGCCATCTGGCACGACTCGCGGCGGCGGGCGAGGAGGCGCCGGACCTGCGCCACGTCCTGCTGACCGATGCGGAAGCGGCCAGGGAGACCGTCGGCGGCATCGCCCCGCTGTCGTTTGGCGGCCTGATCGCCGATCGGGCCGGTGTCGCCGGTCCGCCGGCCGTGCGCTGCATCGACGCCGACCTCGCCTCGCTGATCTACACCTCGGGTTCGACCGGCGAGCCCAAGGGTGTCATCTCGATGCACCGGAACATCGTCGCCGCCTCCGGCTCCATCATCGAATATCTCGGCAACACGCCCGAGGACGTCATCCTCAGCGCCCTGCCGCTCGCCTTCGACTACGGCCTCTACCAGCTGCTGATGTGCGTGCGCTTCGGCGGCACGCTGGTGCTGGAGCGCAGTTTCGCTTTCCCGGCCGCCGTGCTGCAGAAGGTGGCGGCGGAGAAGGTGACCGGCTTCCCGATCGTGCCGACCATGCTGGCGATGCTGCTGCGCCTCGACCTGTCGAAGTTCGACCTGTCCGGCCTGCGCTATCTCAGCAATACCGGTGCCGCCCTGCCGGTCGAGCATATCCGGCGCCTGCGCGGGCTGCTGCCGCATCTCACAGTCTTCTCGATGTACGGCCTGACCGAGTGCAAGCGGGCGTCCTACCTGCCGCCGGACCAGATCGACATCCGGCCGTCCTCGATCGGCAAGGGCATGCCGAACAGCGAACTCTATCTCGTCGACGACGACGGCCGCCCGATCGAGGGTGCGGGCGAGGGCGAGCTGGTGGTGCGCGGCTCCAACGTCATGCCCGGCTACTGGCGCCAGCCCGAGACGACGGCGCGCACCTTCCGCGACGGCCCGGTGCCCGGCGAGAAGGTGCTGTTCACCGGCGATACGTTCCGGCGCGACGAAGACGGCTTCTACTATTTCGTCGGCCGCCGCGACGAGATGATCAAGTCGCGCGGCGAACGGGTCAGCCCGCGCGAGATCGAGAACGTGCTGTGCGAACTCCCCGAGGTCGCCGAGGCGGCGGTGATCGGCGTGCCCGATCCCATCCTGGGCCAGTCGATCCGGGCCTATCTCGTGCTGCGCGGCGATGCGGCTCTCGCTGACCGTGCCGTGCTGCGCCACTGCGCCGTGCGGCTCGAGGATTTCGCCGTGCCGCAGCGCGTGTTCTTTCGCGACGCCCTGCCGCTCGGCAACACGGGCAAGATCGACAAGAAGGCGCTTCTCGCCGAAGCGCTCGCCGAGGAGGCAGCAGCTTGAGCTTTTCCGCCGAAACCCTGCGCATCGACGCCGACGCGGCGATCGCATCGATCACCACAGAGATCCGCCGCATCGTCGGCCGCGACCTCCGCCGGCGCGGCGTCGTGCTGGGCCTGTCGGGCGGCATCGACAGCAGCGTCTGCGCCGCCCTGTGCGCCGAAGCGCTCGGCAAGGACCGCGTCTTCGTCCTGCACATGCCGGAGACGGATTCCTCCGACGACAGCCTGCGCCTCAGCACCATGGTCGCCGACGCGCTCGGCGTGCGTGGTGCCGTCGAGACGATCACGCCCATCCTCGAGGGTGCGGGCTGCTACCGCCGCCGCGACGAGGCGGTGCGCCGGGACATTCCCAACTTCGGCCCCGACTGGAAGATGAAGCTGGTCCTGCCGAACATCGTCGAGACCGACAGCTACCAGATCACCTCGCTGGTGGCGCAGGCGCCCGACGGGCGCGTCGTGAAGGTGCGCCCGAAGCCCGAGGTCTACGCCGCCATCGTGGCCGCGACCAACTTCAAGCAGCGCACCCGCAAGATGCTCGAATATTACTACGCGGACCTGCTGAACTACGCCGTCATCGGCACGCCCAACCGCGTCGAATACGACCAGGGCTTCTTCGTGAAGAACGGCGACGGTGCCGCCGACCTGAAGCCGATCGCCCACCTCTACAAGTCCCAGGTCTACCAGTTGGCCGCCCACCTCGGCATCCCCGAGGAGATCCGCTCGCGCCCGCCGTCGACCGACACCTTCTCCATGGCCCAGACCCAGGAGGAATTCTACTTCGCGCTCCCCTACGACCGCATGGACCTCTGCCTCTACGGCAAGAACCACGGCATTGCGGAAGCCGAAGTGGCCGCCGCCGCCGGCATCACCGTCGACCAACTCCACCGCGTCTGGCGCTCCATCGACGCCAAACGCAGCACGACCCGGTATCTGCATCTCGCGCCGGTGCTGATGGAGCCGGTCGAAGAGATCGCGTGACCGCGAAAATGACCTCTCGTAGGGGCGGGACTTGTCGGTCGAGATGGAATGCCGGCGTCGTCCCCGACAGCTGTCCCGTCTGCCGTGCACCCGGCCCGCGGCCCTTTCAGCGTGTGCACGGCGCCGCCTATTGGCACTGCCCGTCGTGCGAGGCGCGTTTCCTCGATCCACGACAGCGGCCGGCGCGGCGCGAGGAACATGCCGCCTATCGGCTGCACGAGAACGACGCCGACGATCCCGGCTACCGGCGCTTCCTGTCGAAGCTCGTGCTGCCGCTGCTGGAGCGGCTGCCGGCGAGCATGTCCGGGCTGGACTATGGCTCCGGTCCGAACTCCGCACTGGCGGCGATGCTGGGGGAGTCGGGGCACAGGCTCGCACTCTATGACCCCCTGTTCCGGCCGGATCGTTCCGTCCTCGACCAGCGCTACGACTTCGTCACCTGCACCGAGACGGCGGAGCATTTCCATCATCCGGCGGACGAGTTCGACCGGCTGGGCGGCCTTCTGCGGCCCGGCGGCCTGCTGGCCGTGATGACCTGCTTCCAGACCGACGACGCGCGCTTCGCCGACTGGCACTATCGCCGCGATCCCACCCACGTCGTCTTCTACCGCGAGGCGACGTTGCGGCGGATTGCGAAACAGCGCGGCTGGACCTGCGAGATCCCGGTGAAGGACGTGGCCTTCATGCGCCTGCCGGCGGCGTGAAGCCCCGCCCTGGACGTGAAGGTCGGCCTCAGAGGCCGAGCATCCCCTTCGCCAGCACGCTGCGCTGCACCTCGTCGGTGCCGCCCATGATCGAGTTCGCACGGTGGTTGAAGTAGCGGGCGGAGGCGTTGCGTGCCAGATCCGGCGCCACGGGCTCGACGTTGGCGACCATCGCCTCCGCCGGCTCCGCGAGCAGCAGGGCGCACGGACCGATCGCCTCCATGGCGAGTTCGGTCGCGGCATGGTGCAGCCGCGCGCCCAGCAGCTTGGTGATCGAGGATTCGGCCCCAGGACGGTCGCCGCGGGCCACCCGGTCGAGCAGCCGCATCTCCGTCCAACTCATGGCCTCGACCTCCATGTCGAGGGCGGCGAGCCGGCGGCGGAACACCTCGCAGTCGGCGACCGGCCGGCCGTGCTCGGTCGCCCACGCCGCGGCCCGGCGGACGCGCGCGAGGTGCGCCCGCACGCGATGCGAGAGGAAGGCGCCGCCGCGCTCGTACTCAAGCAGATACTTGGCGATTTCCCAGCCCTGTCCCTCTCGCCCGACCCGTTGCGCCTGCGGCACGCGGACATCGTCGAAGAAGACCTGGTTGAACTCGTGCTGGCCGCCGAGGAAGGGCAGGGGGCGCACCGTGATGCCGGGGCGGGTCATTTCGATCAGCAGGAAGGTGATGCCCTCCTGCTTGCGGCCGCCGGCGTCGGTCCGCACCAGGCAGAAGATCCAGTCGGCTTCGTGCGCGCAGGTGGTCCAGATCTTGGAGCCGTTGACGACATAGTCGTCGCCGTCGGGCACGGCGCGCATGTTCAGGCTCGCCAGGTCCGAGCCGGAGCCGGGCTCGGAATAGCCCTGGCACCAATAGTCGTCGGCGGCGGCGATGCGCGGCAGGAAACGGCGCTGCTGCTCCGGCGTGCCGAACGCCATCAGCACCGGCCCGATCATCTTCAGGCCCTGGTTCTGCAGCGGCGGCGCCCCGCCCAAAGCCATTTCGGTGTCGAACAGGAAGCGCTGCGCCACACTCCACCCTGGTCCGCCATGCTCGCGCGGCCAGTTGGGCGCGGACCAGCCGCGGGCGTGCAGGATCTTCGTCCAGCGGGCGGTATCGCTGCGCGAGGCGAACAGCACGTTGGCGGTCTCGGCCCAGCGTGCCCGTAGGTCGTCGGGCAGGTCCGACCGGACGAAGGCGCGCACCTCTTCGGCGAAGGCGCACTCTTCCGGCGAGAAGGCGAGGTCCATCGGCGGCCCCCCGTGCGGCTCAGATGCCGGGAAGCGGCTCGCCCCAGCGATCCTGGTAGACGAACTCGCTGAGCGCCCCACGGCCGACCGGCCCGAACCGGCCCATCGGCCAGCCGATCGGGACGATCGCGTAGGAATGCACCCCGTCCGGCAATCCCAGCGCCGCCTCGGATTCCTTCTCGAACAGCAGGTGGCGTGTCGTCAGCGTGGCACCCAGCCCAAGGGCGCGCGCCGCGAGCAGCATGTTCTGCACCGCCGGATAGATCGACGCGCCGGAGGTGCGGTTGGGCGGCGCGTCGCCGTCGACCTGGCAGGCGACGATCCAGACCGGCGCCTCGTGGAAATGGTCCGTCAGATACTCCACCGCAGCGTGCTGGCGATGATACTTCTCCGCGGTCGAGCCCGGCGGCGGCGCGCTGGAGGCGTAGCGCGGCCCGATGATCTCGTCGAAGGCGCGCTTGTAGTGCACCTGCACCGCCTTCTTGATCTCCGGGTCCTTCACGACCAGGAACCGCCAGCGCTGGGTGTTGCCGCCGTTCGCGGCGGCGATGCCGGCGCGCAGGATCTTGTGGATCAGCTCGTCCGGCACGGGATCGGGCTTCAGGCGCCGCATGGCGCGCGTCGTATGGAGGATGGTAAAGACGTCGGTATCGGAGAGGTCCAGATCGTCGGCCATTGCATCCTCCGGCTTCGGCTTGTTCTGCGCCCATGCTCCACTCATCGTCCGGAACGCGCAATGCCCAGGGCCACGGACGACAGGGCGAGGAAACACGGGACGGCCGGCATGTGGTTCGCGAAACTCGCGCTGATCCTCGTCGTCGCCTATGTCGTCGTCGTCGCCGTCATGTACGGCGCACAGACATGGCTCCTGTTCCCGACGCGCCTCGCCGCCGCATCGGGGCCGCTGCTGCCCGCCGCGGCCCAGCGGCTGGAGGCTAGCGCCGCGGACGGGACGCGGCTGCACGGCGTGCGCATCCCGCCGGTACGGGAGACGGACGGTGATCGGCTCGTCCTGCTGGGATTCGGCGGCAACGCCTGGAATGCGGAGAGCGTGGCGCTCTATCTGCACGGGCTGTTCCCGGAGGCCGAGGCGGTCGCATTCCACTATCGCGGCTATCCGCCGAGCGACGGGCGGCCGAGTGCCGCCGCGCTGCTCGCCGACGCACCGCTGCTGTATGACCAGGCCGTCGGCGCCGCACCGGCGCGCGTCGTCGCCGTCGGCTTCAGCATCGGTACCGGGGTCGCGGCCGAAGTCGCGCGCAGCCGCCGGCTCGACGGACTGATCCTGGTCAGCCCATTCGATTCGCTGGCCGCCGTGGCGGCCGACCTCTATCCGTGGCTGCCGGTCAAATGGCTGCTGCGCCATCGCATGCCGACCGCCGCGCTTCTGCGGGAGGTCGACGCGCCGACGGCGGTGATCGCGGCCGAGCGGGACGGGATCGTGCCGCCCCGGCGCACGGCGGCGCTGCGGCCGGTCATCCGCGATCTGGTGCTCGACCTGACGGTCCCCGGCGCCGGCCACAACGATCTCTACGCGATGCCGGCCTTCGGCGCCGCGATGGTGGAGGCGCTGCAACGGATCGAGGACCGGCACCCATCGCGCTGAACCCGCGCCGCGGAGCCCTGTGGCGCCGCCGGCCGCCACCGGCGATTATGGGCCGGGAACCGCCGCGAAGCTCTTGCAACCGGGTGGGGACGGCGGACAGAAAAGCGCAAGGGGCGGACGATGCAGCGGTACCGGGATTGAGCGCGAAGCCACGTGCGAAGCTGCTGGCGCCGTTCGCCGTGCGCAGCTTCCGGTTCCAGTGGCCCGCCGATCTCTCGACATCCTGGGCTCAGGAGATGGAGACGATCATCCTCGGCTGGTACGTGCTGGTCGCGACGGAATCGGTGCTCCTGCTGACGGTCTTCGCGTCGCTGCAGTTCGGCGGGACGCTGGTGGCGCCGGTGTTCGGTCTGGTCGGCGACCGGATCGGCCATCGCAACCTCCTGTGCGTGATGCGCGCGTCCTACGCGATCTTCGCCGCGACCCTGACCCTGCTCGCGACGTTCGACGCCCTCGCACCGCCGATCGTCTTCGTCATCGCCACCCTGGTGGGGCTGGTGCGGCCGTCCGACCTCGTCATGCGCAACGCGCTGATCGGTGCGACGATCCCGCCCGGCGGCCTGATGGGGGCGATGAGCATTTCGCGCACGACCGCCGACTCGGCGCGCGTCGCGGGCGCCCTTGCGGGTGCCGGCCTCGTCGCGACGCTCGGCATGGCGGCGGCCTATGCGATGATCACGACCCTCTACGCGACCAGCTTCCTGCTGACCCTCGGCGTCGCCGGGCGCGGCGGCGACGACGGCGCGGCGGCGCCCTCGGTGGGACGGTCCTCGCCGCTGCGCGACCTCACCGAGGCCGCCGCCTCGGTCTGGTCGACGCCGCACCTCCTGGCCGCGATGAGCCTCGCCTTCCTGGTCAACATGACGGCGTTTCCGCTCAGCGGAGGCCTGCTGCCCTATGTGGCGCGCGACGTCTACGGCGCCGACCAGACCTGGCTCGGCTATCTGGTGGCGGGCTTCGCGTCCGGCGGGCTCGTCGGCTCGATCACCCTATCGCGGACCGCCGCCGCGATCCGTCCCGCCCGGATGATGATCGTCTTCGCCGTCGTCTGGTACCTGCTGCTGCTCGTCTTCGCGCAGACGCAGACGGCCATCGCCGGTGTCGCCGTGCTCATGGTCGCCGGCTTCATGCAGAGCCTCTGCATGGTTCCCATGTCGGTCATGCTGGTGAAGGGCGCGCCGCCGCGCATCCGCGGCCGCGTCATGGGCCTGCGCATGCTCGCGGTCTACGGGCTGCCGGTCGGCCTGCTGGTGGCCGGCCCGATGATCGCCGGCTTCGGCTTCGCCGCGACGGCCAGCTGCTACGCGGTGCTCGGCCTGCTGCTGACCCTGGCGATCGGCCTGCACTGGCGCGCGCATCTCTGGGGCGTCGATACTCCCGGCAACGCACCGTAGGGAGAGGTTGCCCATGGCCCGCTACGAAATCGTGCCGCAGTCGGAAGGGCCGCGCCGCGCCTTCCGCATCACCCTCGGCCTGCGCGAGGGCTACACCCGCGAAGGCCGGATCTACGACATCGAGGAGGCCGTCCGCGCCGCGCACCGCTGGATGACCGACCGGTCGGCGCGCGGTGAGCCCTTCCTCTCCGGCATGTTCACCAAGGGCGAGGTCGTCTATGCGTGGCCGCAGCGCGAGGGGGAGGCGGGCAGCGACCGCGAGCCGGTCGCCATCTTCACCGGCGAGGCGATCCCGCTCTACGCCGCGGAACTGGACGACGCCACGGTGACCGACCTGCTCAACGAACTCGCCGCGGAACTCGGGCGCGTGCTCGGCCAGGAGGAAGTCTTCGTCTCCTTCCGCGACCGCAGCTGGATCCTGAGCGCCGTGCGGCCGCTCTCCGGCTGAACCCTGCGGATCGGTCGCACCCGCTCTTGTGCGCGGACCGCCGTCGGAGGAAGGTTCGGGCGATGGAGCGACCGGCACGCACGAACGACGTGCCGGCGCTCGCGCGATTCGGAGGGGTGTCATGAAGGTCGGGTTCATCGGCGTCGGCAACATGGGCGGGCCCATGTGCCGCAACATCGTGAAGAACACCAATCACGAGGTGATCGTCTTCGACCTCGGCGCCGCGGCGGTCGCGCGCTGCACCGAGGCGGGCGCCAAGGCCGCCGGCAGCATCGCCGAACTGGTGGCGCAGGCGGACGTGGTCTTCACCTCCCTGCCGATGCCGAAGGACGTCGACGCGGTCGCTTTGGGTGCGGGCGGCATCGGCGAGAGCGCCAGGCCCGGCACCGTCTATTTCGACCTCAGCACCAACTCTCCTGTGGAGGCGCGCCGGGTCGCTGAAGCACTGCAGGCGAGGGGCGTGACGATGCTCGACGCACCGGTCAGTGGCGGCGTCGTCGGCGCCGAGGCGGGCACGCTCGCGGTCATGGTCGGCGGCGATCCGGCGGCCTACGAGACGCATCTGGCCCTGCTGCGCTCGTTCGCCGCCAACCCGATCCACATGGGCGCGGTCGGCGCCGGCTCGATCGCCAAGCTCGTCAACAACATGATGGCCTTCTGCAACATGGCGGCGGCCGCCGAAGGCCTGATGCTCGGTGCGGCGGCCGGCATCGACCTGGAGAAGCTGGCCACGGTCATCCGCACCAGCAGCGGCGGCAGCGCCATCTTCCAGAAGTTCGGCGAGCGCGCCCTGGCCGGGCAGTTCGAGGCGGCCTTTGCCCTCGACCTCGCCTACAAGGACCTGCACCTGGCGCTCGAGCTCGCCGACCAGCTGAACGTGCCGGTGCCGGCGGGGGCGCAGACCCACAACCTCATGCGCATGGCGCGCGGCATGGGCTTCGGCCGCGACGATTCGAGTTCAGTGGTCCGCGTCTACGAGGCGGCGGCCGGGCGTCCCCTGAGCAGCCGGTCGTCCTAGCCGGTTCTTCAGGCTGCCGGCGCCGGCGGGCCGTCGAACGACAGGAAGCGCGCGCCCAGGGCGGCCGCTTTCGCCGCCGCGGCCCTGTCGGCGACGTGTCCCACCACGAGGTGGGTGCGCTGTCGCCGCAGATCCGCGAGCAGCTTCTCCTGCCGCGCCGGCTCGCGCTCCGACGTCTCGACGAGAACGCCGCAGTCGACCTCGACGAGCGAGACGCCGCAGTCGCGCAATGGCAGTCCCATCGTATCGGCGCGCGCCAGCACCAGGATGCGGAAGCGCGACAGGGCGCGCAGCGGCGCCAGCAGTTCCATCGCACGGCTCGGCAGGATGTCCGGCGGCACGCCCTCGACCCGCAGGATGAGCGCCCGCCGATGCGACTCGGGCATCTGATGGCAGATGGCGAGGAGCCTGTCCCGCGTCGGACGTGACTGCAGCGTCGCGGCGTGGATCGTTGCGACCATCAGCAGTGCCGGCCGTTTGGTTAGCAGGTTTGGTATCGCGTTCGAAACGCGCCCGAGCAGCATCATGTCGATATTGGCCAGGAGCTGCGCCGCGTCGGCGGTCACCTGGGCGAGGCGGCCCAGGGCGGCGCGCGTGTGCCGGTCGAACTCGGCGACCAGCACCGGCGCCGGCTCTCCCGAGGCCGTCTCCACACGCCGCATGTCGAGGCGGGCGGTGCCGTACAGCTCGGCCAGCACCCCCTGCTCGTCCGCCCGCAGCCGTTCTGCCGCCTGGGCGAGCTTGCTGCCGATCAGCTCGCCGACGTCGATGCCCGATCCGGCATCGTCCGGAGCCAACTCGATCTCGTGCGTCTCGACGACAACTGCGCCCATGGAACCGTCGGCCGCCTCGCCGAGGATCTGGCGCTCGATCTCGCGTTGGATCGCCTGCGCCTTGAACCAGGCGCTGTCGCCGTCGAGCCGCGCGAAGCAGATGACGAAGTCGCCCTGGACGTTGCGCGAGATCACGTCCTCGCGGTCGAGCCGGCCGCGAATCGTGCGAAGCGCGATCTCGTAGACGCGCGCCGACCAGCGCGCCCACCGGTCGCCGAAGTGGCTGCGCACGGTGTCGATCCGCACGAGCTGGAGCCGTCCTGCGGCGAGCCGGCGCGGTTCTTCGCCGATCAGCGCCGCCAGTTTCTCTCCGGCGGCAGCGTCATCCGCCGTCTGCGGCACGAAGGCCCACGCGACGATGTTGCGGCGTTCCATCGGCGTCGTCGCGCGCCGCACGCCGGCGACGATGGGACGTCCGTCTTCGGCGTGCAGGATCTGCGGTGCGGCTTCGTCGGTCGCCGTCGCGGCGAGGGCGGGGAACAGGTCCCGGCCCAGTCGCCGCCCCGCCGCGGCGCGCGCCGTCGGGCCGAAGGTTTCCGTGAAGGCGCCGTTGACGACGAGGACGGTACCATCCTCCTCCGACAGTGCCATCGGCGTGGCCGACAGCTCGAAGGTGGTCGACAGAAGTGCCTCGACGTGGGCGCGCTGCGCCGACAGGCGGCTGACCTGCGCGTTCACGCGCCGCCGCTTCGTCGTGTAGGTGAAGATGCGCGGCAAGGCGCGGATCGTGGCATCGTCTTGGGCGAGATAGTCCTCGGCCCCCGCATGGATCAGATCGCTCGCCAGGGCATCCGGGATGGCGGGTCCCATCGCGAAGACGATAGCATCGGGCAGGGCGGCAGCGACTCCCCGCACCGCAAGAAGGGCCGAAGCCGCGTCACCGCCGGTGCCCACGACGACGATGCGGATATCCTGCCCGGTTCTGGCGCCCTGGACCTCCGCCGGCGTGTCGACCGCGCGTATCGGCATCCCAGCATGGTCGCTTGCCGCCAGGGCGGCGGCGATCGAACCGGCGGTTCGGGAATCGACGCCGACGAGCAGCACAGCCGGACGCTCGGCCTCGTCTGCGACCTGATCCTGGCGCGCCATCCTCGTTCGTCGTCCTTGGGCCGTGCTGCCTCGTTATTGTCACCTTGACCGCAACGCGTAACGGAGCCGTTAAGCCCGCGGTCACGCCCTTCGGTCGACAGCCGCAGGCGATCCCATTAGCCTAGGTACGGACAAATAGAATGCCGGCGGCGTCGCACGCCGGTCGCCCAGAGGACGCCCCTATGCAACTCGACTATTCCGAGAAGCACCGCGCGCTCCAGTCGGAGATTCGCGCCTTCATCGCAGCACATCGGGACAAGTCGCCCAAGCCGGGCGGCGGACGGCGGAGGCCCGACCGGCGGATGCTGGAGTGGCAGGCGCTGCTGCTGGAGCACGGCTATTTCGGCCGGACGATTCCGAAGAAGTATGGCGGCTACGGGGCGCCGCCGGACGTGCTGGAGGCGGCGATCATCGCCGAGGAGTTCAGCCGCGCCGGCGTTTCGCCCGGCATCATGAACCAGGGCATCAGCATGCTCGTCCCGACGCTGCTGGAGGTCGGGACCGAGGAACAGCGCGAGCGCTGGATTGGCCCGACGATCCGCGGCGAGGTCATCTGGTGCCAAGGCTATTCCGAGCCGGGCTCCGGCAGCGACCTCGCCTCGCTGCGCACCCGCGCCGAACTGGTCGACGGGCACTTCGTCGTCAACGGCCAGAAGATCTGGACCAGCTCGGCGCATTTCTCGGACATGATGTTCCTGCTCTGCCGCACCGAGCCGGACAAGCCGAAGCACGAGGGCATCTCCTACCTGCTCCTGTCGATGCAGACGCCCGGGATCGAGGTGCGGCCGCTCACCACCATGACCGAGCAGGCGACGTTCAACGAGGTCTTCTTCACCGACGCGCGCGTGCCCGCCGACCAGATCGTCATGGGACGCGGCCAGGGCTGGCATGTCGCCAACGTCACGCTGAAGTTCGAACGCCTGCTGCTCGGCGATTCGAACAAGCTGATGCAGCGCCTCCACCGCATCCGCGAGATGATGGAGCGCACCGACATCGACGGCGTGCGTCTCATGGACCGGCCCGAATGGCGCGACCGGCTGCTGCGGCTGCAGGGCGAGGTCATGGCCTCGAAATATCACGGGCTGCGCCTGCTGACCGACACCGCGCGCGGCGAGGATTCCGGCGTCCGGCGGATGATCGTGAAGTATTTCGGCACGCTGCTGGCGCACCGCCTGTCGTCGCTGGCCGTCGACGTGATGGGCGCCAATGGGCTGATCTACGAGCCGAGCGGCGAGAGCGCGGACGGCGACGACGCGACCACCTGGTGGGTCGACTACATGTACGACATCGGCCTGATCATCGGCGGCGGCAGCTCGAACATTCAGAAGAACATCATCGCGGAGCGCGGCCTCGGCATGCCGCGCGAACCGAAGCCGGCGCAGCCGGCGCGTGTGGGGGCCTGAGCCATGGAATTCGGACTGTCCGAAGAGCAGCGTCTGTTCGACGAGGCGGTGCGCGGGTTCCTCGCCGACCGCGTGCCGATGGAGGAGCGGCGCCGGCTGGCGGAGGGCGACGGGTTCGACGCGGGCCTCTGGGACGGGCTCGTCGAACTCGGCCTGACGGGGATGCTGGTGCCGGAACGATTCGGCGGCAGCGGGCTCGGCGTGTTCGATGCGGCGCTGGCCGCCGAGGCGCTGGGCGCCGCTGCGGCACCCGTGCCGTTCGCAGGGCCCGCCGTGATGGCGCCGCTGGCGATCCTGGCGGCGGGCGACGCCGGTCAGCAGGCCCGCTGGCTGCCGCGCATCGCGTCGGGCGAGGTCCGCGTCGCAGTCGCCTTCGCCGGCCTGTCGGGCACGGCCGGCGCGGGCACGGTGCGCATCGCGGACGCGAGCATCGACGGCGAACTCCGCGGTGTGATGGATGCGGCAGGCGCCACGCACCTGATCGTGATGGCGGGCGACGGCGGCATGGCCATCGTCGCGGCCGACGCTGCCGGCGTCGCGGTAGAGGTCCGGCGGAGTCTGGACCGGACCCGCGCACTCGGCCACGTGACGCTGACCGGGGCGGCGGGCGAGCCGCTGGCTGCCGCGAACGATCCGCTCGCCGCAGCGCGGCGCGTGCTGGACGCGGGGCGGATCATGCTGGCGGCGGATACTCTCGGCGCCTGCCAGCACATGGTGGACGAGGCGGTGGCCTATGCGCTGCAGCGCGTGCAGTTCGGCCGCGTGATCGCCAGCTTCCAGGGCGTGAAGCACACCTGCGCCGACATGGTGACGATGCTGGAGCCGGCGCGCTCGCTGGTCTGGTACGCGGCCTATGCCCAGGACGCCGTGCCGGACGAGGCGCGCATGGCGGCGTGCCACGCCAAGGCGCATCTCGGCGAGGTGGGCCGCGACGTGTCACGCCATGCGACGGAGGTGCATGGCGGCATGGGCTTCACGGACCTGCTCGGCCTCCACTACTGGTTCAAGCGCGTGGCCTTCGACCGCCAGCTACTCGGGTCGCCTGAACGCTGCCGCGAAGAAGCTGCTGCGGCGCAAGGCTGGATCGCGGCCTGACCTCAGTCTTTGCCGCTCTCCCACGGATCGTAGGTGCCAAAGCTCCAGAAATGGCCTTCGGGATCGGCGCAGGTGTAGCCGCGCCCGCCATAGTCCTCGTCCTTGATGTCGATCTTGATGTCGGCGCCGGCGGCCTTCGCGCGCGCATAATGCGCATCGGCGTCGTCGACGATGAGGTAGGGGCTCTGCGTGCCGACGCCGCCGATCTCGTCCGGCTGCCGGAACATCAATCCATAGGCCGTATCGGTCATCGAGCCGACCATGATCATTCCATTGCCGAAGACGAGCTGGGCGTGGGTGATGGCGCCGGCCTGCCCGGGAACCACCATCTGCTTCTCGAAGCCGAAGGCCTCGCAGAGCCAGTCCACCATCTTCGCCGATTCGCGATAGCGGATCGCGGGGATGATCGTCGCGCGGGTGTTCTTCGCGTTGCCGGACATGACGCCTCCTTTCGTGTCGGCTGATCAACCCGTCAGGCGGCCGCGGGTTCATCGTTGCGGCGCGGTTCGATCCCCCGGCGGCGCAGCAGCCGGCCGCAGCAGCGGCTCCCGTCCGCCAGGCTTCGACGCAGAAACCGGCGGGTGCGATCCTGCCCCCCGGAGCGGTCCCGGCACCAGACGGCGAAGGTCGCGACCAGCAGCGCGGTAAGGGCGACTTCCTCCATCTGCCGCCGGACGCCACCCGCATCGAGCAGGGCGGCCTCGCGGATCCAGTGCACCGTCCGTGACAGGTTGAACACCAGGGGCACCCAATGGTGCGGATGGCCGGGCCAGAGCTTGGCGGCGATCATCGAAGCCGTCACCCGGCGATGCGGGGCGAGCGCGTCGAGGAAGCGGAGGATCGCGGTTTCGATGCGCTCGTTCGGCGGCTGCTCCACGAATCCGGCAGGCATCGGGGCCAGCATCGCGGCGACGCCGCGGCGGAGCCAGGCGTCGGCGATCGCATCGAGGTCGCGATAGCGGTTCGCCAGCGCGTTCAGGGGGATGTCCAGGCGCTCGGCGACGGTATGGAGGCGCACGCCCTCCCAACCCACCTGCTCCGCGAGCGCCAGGGTCTCCTCCACGATCCTGTGGTCGAGGTCGTCCGCGGCGTGAGAGCGTGCCGGTGCGGCCGGCGTGCCGGTGGTCCTGCGGGCCATGTCCATCTCCGTATCCGGGCGGCGGGGCGTCGGGCGTCGGGGCTTTGCAAAAGCCGGGCGCTTCATCGAAGCTTAGGGCGACCATTGCACCGGAAAAGGCCAGAGATCATGACCGAGCCGCGCCGCCCCGCTCCCCTCGATCCGCAGATGAAGGCCTTCCTCGAGGCCACCACAGACCGCGGCACGGCGGGCGTCGACGTCTTCACCGCCGACGTCGCCCAACTGCGGGCGAACGTCGAGGCGGGGCGGATCGGCTATGCCGGCGGCGGCCCTCAGATGGCACGGGTCGAGGAGTTCGCGGTGCCGGGTCCGGGGCGGCTGATCTTCTGCCGTCTCAACGTTCCCGAGGGCGCTGCCGCACCGGCTCCCGTCCTCGTCCTGCTGCACGGGGGCGGCTGGACCTGGAACAGCATCGACACGGTCGACCGGACGGCGCGGGAATATGCCGCCCGTTCGGGTTTCGCAGTCCTCTCGGTCGATTACTCGCTCTCGCCCGAATACAAGTTTCCGCAGGCGCTCAACGAATGTGTCGCCGCCGTGCGCTGGGTGGCCCGGGCGGGCGGTGAGCGCGGGCTCGACCCGAAGCGTGTCGTTGTCGGCGGCGACTCGGCCGGTGGCAATCTCGCGGCCGCGACGGCGCTGGTGCTGCGCGATGCGGGCGAGGCGCTGCTCGCCGGCTGCCTGCTGAACTACGGCGTCTTCGATTCCGATTTCGGTCGAGAATCCTATCGGATCTACGGCGACGGTACCTATTACCTGTCCGAGCGCATGATGCGCTTCTTCTGGCGCAATTACACCGCGACGCCCGACCAGATGCGCCACCCTCTGGCGGCGCCCTTGCGTGCGGACCTGGCCGGACTGCCGCCGCTGTTCATCGGCGTCGCGGAAGTCGACGTGCTGGCCGACGACAGCGCCGCGATGGCCGAGAAGGCGCGCGCGGCCGGGGTGCCGGTCGCCTACAAGGTCTATCCGGGCATGACGCACGGCTTCATCCGGGCGCCCGAGGAACTGGACAAGGCCGCAGAGCTGTTGGCCGACGGCGCCGCTTGGCTCCGCGGGATCGCCGGGTAGCTACTCGACGGTGACGGACTTGGCCAGGTTGCGCGGCTGGTCGACGTCTGTCCCCTTCAACACCGCCGTGTGGTAGGCGAGGAGCTGTACCGGGATCGAGTAGAGGATCGGCGTCACGAACGGATCGACGGCCGGCATCTCGATGGCCTCGACCGCATATCGGCCCGCCGCGGCGATACCGGCGGCGTCGCTGATCAGGATCACCTTGCCGCCGCGCGCGACGACCTGCTGGATGTTCGAAGCGGTCTTCTCGAAGAGGCTGTCAGAAGGCGCGATCACGACGACCGGCACAGCCTTGTCGATGAGGGCGATCGGGCCGTGCTTCATCTCCCCGGCGGCATAGCCCTCGGCGTGGATGTAGGAGATCTCTTTCAGCTTGAGCGCGCCTTCGAGCGCGATCGGGTAGCTGGTGCCGCGGCCGAGATAAAGAACGTCGCGCGCCTGCATCACCGTCTTCGCGATCTCGCGAATGCGTTCGTCATGGTTCATGACCTCCGCCGTCCTGGCCGGCACCTCGAGCAGCGCCGCCGTCAGCTTCGCGGCCTTCTCGGCATCGATCGTGCCACGGGCGACGCCCATCTCGATCGCCAGCGCGGCGAGGACGGTCAGCTGGGTGGTGAAGGCCTTGGTCGACGCCACGCCGATCTCGGGGCCGGCGAGGGTGAGGAGCGAGCCGTCTGACTCGCGCGCGATGGCGCTCTCGGCGACGTTCACGATGGAGATGACCGTCTGCCCCTGCTTCTTCGCATAGCGCAGGGCGGCGAGCGTGTCGATCGTCTCGCCCGATTGCGAGATGCAGAGCGTCATGCCGCCCGGCGTCATCGGCGGTTCGCGATACCGCATCTCCGAGGCGATGTCGGCGTCGACCGGGATGCGGGCGATCTGCTCCAGCCAGTATTTCGCGACGAAGCCGGCGAGGAAGGCGGTGCCGCAGGCCGTGACGGTGATGCGCGGGACCGTCGCGAGGTCGACCGGCAGTTCCGGAAGCTGCATGCGCCGGGTCGTCGGGTTGAACAGCGCCCGCAGCGTGTCGCCGACGACCGTCGGCTGCTCGTAGATCTCCTTGAGCATGAAGTGCGGGTAGTTGCCCTTGCCGATCATCGCACCGGAAAAGGCGGTCTCGCGAACCGGCCGTTCGGCCGGGTTGCCGTCGACGTCGTAGACCTGGGCGCTGCGCCCGGAGAGGACGACCCAGTCGCCCTCCTCCAGATAGCAGATCTTCTGCGTCAGCGGCGCCAGCGCTAGGGCGTCCGAGCCGAGGTACATCTCGCCGTCGCCGTAGCCGACCGCCAGCGGACTGCCCTGCCGGGCGCCGATCATCAGGTCGTGCTCGCCGGCGAAGATGATGGCCAGCGAGAAGGCGCCGTCGAGGCGGGCGAGCGTGATCTTGGTCGCCTCGACCGGCGACATGCCGTCGTCGAGATAGCGCGTGATCAGCTGGACGACGACCTCGGTGTCGGTCTCCGACTCGAAGGCGTAGCCGCGCGCCTGCAGTTCGACGCGCAGGGCCTGGAAATTCTCGATGATGCCGTTGTGGACGACGGCGACCCGCTTTGTTGCGTGCGGGTGCGTGTTGATTTCGTTCGGGGCGCCGTGCGTCGCCCAGCGCGTGTGGCCGATGCCGATCTTGCCGCCGAGCGGCTGGCGCTCGACGAGCTTCGCAAGGTTGTCGAGTTTGCCTTCGGCGCGGCGCCGGTCGATCTTGCCGTCGACGATGGAGGCGACTCCGGCCGAGTCGTAGCCGCGGTATTCGAGGCGCTTCAGGCCTTCGACGAGGAGGGGGCAGACGTCCCGAAGGCCGATGATCCCGATGATGCCGCACATAGGATTGCTCGATGCTGCTGCGGTTAGCCTTCGGAGCCGGTCCGGCGTCGTGCGCCCTGTCCGGTTGCGAGTTGCCGGCGCGCGCGGAAGCGGCGCCCGCCCCCTTCGACGGTCTTCTCGTCGCCGCGCACGACGGTGAGGCCGTCGGCGGGAACGTCGTGGGTGACGGTGCTGCCGGCGCCGACGATGGCGCCGTCGCCGATCTTCACGGGTGCCACGAGCGAACTGTTGGAGCCGATGAACGCCCCGGCGCCGACGTCGGTGAAATGCTTCTCGAAGCCGTCATAGTTGCAGGTGATCGTACCGGCGCCGATGTTCGCGCCCGCGCCGATGCGGGCGTCGCCGATATAGGTGAGGTGGTTGATCTTCGCACCCTGCTCGACGGTCGCCTTCTTCACCTCGACAAAATTGCCGATGTGGGCGTCCTGCCCGATATCCGCGCCGGGCCGCAGCCGCGCGAACGGGCCGATGACGGCCCCGGATGCGACCTTCGCACCCTCCAGATGGCTGAAGGCGCGGATCTCCGCGCCGTCCTCGACAACGACGCGGGGGCCGAAGACGACGTTCGGGCCGACCGTCACGTCCTTTCCGAGGCGCGTGTCTGCAGAGAAGAAGACGGTCTCCGGCGCCGTCAGGGTGGCGCCGTCGCGCATCGCCTGTTCGCGCAGCCGGTTCTGCAGCACGGCCTCGGCCGCGGCGAGGTCGATCCGGGAATTGACGCCGAGCAACTCCGCTTCGTCACCTTCGACGACGGCGCAGGAGAGGCCGTCGGCGCGTGCGATGGCGACGATGTCGGTCAGGTAATATTCGCCCTTCGCGTTCGCGTTGCCGACGCGATCGAGCAGTCCGAACAACGCCTTGCCGTCGATCGCCATGACACCGGAATTGCACAGCGGCAGTGCCCGCTGCGCCGGCGTCGCGTCGCGCCACTCGACGATCGCCTCCAGGCTGCCGTCAGCGGCCGTCACCAGCCGGCCATACTCGTTGGCGGCGACGGGTCGCATGCCGAGCACGACGACCGCGGGCCGGGCCGGCGACTGCCGTTTCGCCAGCATCGCCGTCAGGGTTTCGGCCGAGATCAGCGGCGTATCGCCGTAGAGCACCAGCACGTCGCCCTCGAAATCCGCCAGTGCTTCGCGGGCGGCGCTCACGGCGTGGCCGGTGCCCAGGGCTTCGTGCTGGATGGCGGTCGCGGCGGGTGCCACGGCGTCGGCGACCTGTCCGCCGTCCGGCGAGACCACCACGACGGCGCGCTCGACGCCGATCCCGCGGACGGTCTCGAGCAGGTGCAGGATCATCGGCCGGTTGGCCAGCGGGTGCAGAACCTTGGGGAGCGCCGACTTCATGCGGGTGCCCTTGCCGGCCGCGAGGACGACGGCGGCGACCTGATCGTGCGTCATCTGGCTTCTTGCTGCTGTGCTCACCGGAATATCGTCTAGCATAGTGTCCATTTCGAGGCGTAGTGATGAAACGCACATTCTTTCGCACAGTGGCAATGCCGCCGACTCCTGGAAAGGGGAGGCAGGCCACGGCGACGGCACAACACCGTATGCGACAGCGGTGCCGCTCCGCCACCGTCCACGGACAACCGAAGGCTAGCATGACCAGACGTTTCACGGCCATCGTGCTCGATCTCGACGGTACCCTGATCGACAGCGCGCCGGATCTCCACGCGGCCGTCTCGGCGCTGCTGGCGGAGGAGGGGCTGCCGGCGCCGACCTTGGCCGCCGTCACCGGCATGATCGGCGACGGCATGGCGAAGCTTGTGGAGCGTGCATTTGTCGCGGCTGGACGGCCGCCTGCGCGTGACGCGCTACCGGACCTGCTGCGCCGCTTCCGGGCCTTCTACGAGGGGCCCGACCGCCCGCGCCTGACGCGCGTCTACCCGGACGTTGCGGAGACGCTGCGGCGCCTGCGGGCCGAGGGCGTGTCGCTCGCCGTCTGCACCAACAAGGCCGAGGCCGCGGCCGTCGCGATCCTCGACGAACTCGGCTTGGCGGACCTGCTCGATGCGGTGGTCGGCGGCGATCGCGTCCCCGCGCAGAAGCCGGACCCGGCGCACATCCTGGCCACCCTCGACCGGATCGGGGCCGATCGGTCCAAGGCGGCGATGGTGGGGGACAGTCCGAACGACATCGCCGCCGGCCTCGCCGCCGGCCTGCCGGTGGTGGCGGTCAGCTGGGGCTACACGAACGTGGCCCCGCCCGATCTCGGCGCGGATTGCCTGATCGACCGGTTCGCCGACCTGCCCGCGGCGCTGGATCGCCTCGCGGCCGCCCCCGTCAGGCCCTGAGGCTGAGCCAGACGCGCGGATTGGTCGGCGACTGGCGCCGGACCCAGCGGTAGGGCACCTGCTCCCAGGGGCGCACCTCCGGATCCCGCACGTCGAGTACGAAATCGCCATGGTCGGTGACGGCGACGAGCACGGCGTGTCCCCCGATCCGCGGCACGATCGCGAGCGCGATCAGCAGCGCATCCGGCGGCCATCCCATCTCGATCAGCCGGCGCCGCTTCTCCAGCGCCAGATCCTCGCAGTCGCCCTCGGTCTGCGGCAGCGTCCAATATTCGCTGCGCCCCGACGAGCGGCTGTCGGCGACGTAGCGGATGTCGCGGTTCACGCTGTCGTTGACGTGCGCGAGTTCGGCGCGTCGCGTTGCGTCCAGCGCGACCGGCCCGGCGACCTCGGACACCTCGTCGCACTGTGCCGGAAAGCGCTTGCAGAAGTCGACGAAGCCCTTGGGCGGCAGCGTGGCCGCCGCAGTCCGCATCGGCGTGGCCGTCGCCGTGGCGTCCATGCTCGCGCCGCCGGTGGTCTGGCAGGCGGTCGCGAACAGCAGCAGGACGATGGCCGGAAGAGCGCGTAGACGCATGACGGAGCCTCTTGTCTGAGGACTCCATGAAATCATGCCGTGGTTAAGCGCAGCTTAAGTCAGGCGAACCCGCTCCAGCGGCATGGTTAAAATTTTATTCAACTCCATATTTGCTTTTACTTCTGCCGTATTGTCGAAAGCAGGATGCTGAAGCCTGCTTCTGCTGCGCTTTCGTCTTCAGAGACGACCTCCACCATCAGTCGGGAGAAGGCCCCGTACAGTATCCGTGCGCGGACATGCGCGGCCGGCATCGAGCCGCGGACGTCGATCCACTCCCCGTTCTGTGCCGCGGCGATCGACATCGCGCTCAAGCCCATGCTTCGGGCCAGTCGCTCGACGAAGGCGAGGCGGGCGTCGCGGTCGAGCCTCGCCAGGGCGCCGGCCGGATATCCCGTTGTGCATGCGGCGCGTATCGCATATCTGCCGGTGTCCGCAGCGACGCTCACGGTGCGTCTGCCGGCCCATTCCGTCGCCTCGGACACCGACCGGCCGGCGACGAGGACGCTGAACTCGCACCCCTCGGGTGCGAAGACATCTCCCGATGCGGTCCGGGCGGGCAGCGCGAACGCCATGCTCGTGGCGAACGAGAGGATCAGCAGGCCGATGCGCATGTTCGTTTCCATCCTGGCGCCGACCACTGTATCGCAGCCCGGGTGCGCATCGGGCGCGCATTCGGATGCAGCCAGCCGCGCCCGCGGGAGGTCGTTCTGAAGGCACCGACGACGCTGGTCGAGCCCGCCGACCCCGACACGCTCGAACGTGCCGCCGCGCTGATCCGGGCCGGCCGTCTCGTCGCCTTTCCGACCGAGACCGTCTATGGCCTGGGCGCGGACGCCACGAGCGACGTCGCGGTCGCGCGCATCTACGAGGCGAAGGGGCGCCCGCGGTTCAATCCGCTCATCGCCCATGTCGCCGACGTGAGCGCGGCGCGGCGACTCGCCGTTTTCGACGCGCGGGCGGAGGCGGTGGCGGCACGCTTCTGGCCCGGTCCGCTGACGCTCGTCCTGCCGCGCCGCGCCGACTGCCCCGTCTCGCTTCTCGCCTGCGCCGGCCTCGACACCGTGGCGATCCGCGTGCCGGCTCACCCGATCGCCCGGGCCCTGCTGCGGGCGGCTGCGGTGCCGGTCGCCGCCCCCAGCGCAAATCCGTCGGGCGCCGTCAGCCCGACGACCGCCGCCCACGTGGTTCAGGGTCTCGACGGTCGCGTCGACATGGTGATCGACGGCGGCGCGTGCGCCGTGGGCCTCGAATCGACCATTCTCGACCTCTCCGGAGCGGATCCCGTCCTGTTGCGCCCGGGTGGCGTGACGGCCGAGGACCTCTGCGCCGTCATCGGCCCGGTGGCGATGCCGGGTGCCGATGCGCATGCCCGGCCGAAATCGCCCGGCCTCCTGCTGCGTCACTACGCGCCCGGCATTCCCGTTCGCCTCGGCGCGACGGCGGTCGGGCCGGAGGAGGCGCTGCTCGCCTTCGGCGCTGACGTGCCCGGGGGCGCAGTGGAGACCCTCAATCTCAGCCCTTCGGGCGACCTCACCGAAGCGGCGGCCAATCTGTTCCGGTATCTGCGTGCGCTCGACCGGCCTGGACGCTCCGGCATCGCCGTGATGCCGGTGCCCGAGCGAGGATTGGGGGCCGCGATCAACGACCGCCTGCGCCGCGCCGCCACGCCTCCCTGACCGGCCTCCCGGCCCCGCGGGCGGGTGCGTCTGTTCCGGTGCCGCCGCCTGGGCGAGAATGGCCCCTCGGCAACGACCGACGATCCCGGGAGGAACAAGATGCGGTACAGCTTCTATCTGCCGACGCGCGGCGACACCGCGGCACCCGACGCGCTCGCCACGCTGGTCTCCAAGGCGGAAGGCTGGGGCTTCACTTCGGTCATGATCGCAGACCACATCGTCTTCCCGACCGTGATCGAATCGAAATATCCCTACACGGTGACCGGCGCTTTTCCGGGACAGGGCGACGCCCTCGAGCAGCTCACCCTGATGTCGTTCATCGCCGGCAAGACGGAACGTCTGCGCCTGGTGTCCAGCGTCATGATCCTGCCGTACCGCAATCCCGTCCTGACGGCGAAGATCCTGGCGACCATCGACGTCCTGTCCGGTGGCCGGGTGACGGTCGGTGCCGGCGTCGGCTGGCTGGAGGAGGAGTTCGAGGCGGTCGGCGCGCCGCCGTTCGGCCGCCGCGGCGCGGTCAGCGACGAGTGGCTGCGCATCTTCAAGAAGCTGTGGACGGAGGATCCGGTCGAGCATGCCGGCGAGTTCTACAGCTTCGGCCCGCTGCACTGTCAGCCGCAGCCCGTGCAGCGGCCGCATCCGCCCATCTGGATCGGCGGCCACAGCAAGCCGGCGCTGCGCCGCACCGCGCGCTACGGCGACGGTTGGCATCCGGTCGGCGCCACCGCCGCGGTGCCGCTGGAGCCGGACGACCTGCGCGCCAAGCTCGACGAGTTGCGCCGGCTGACCGAGGCCGAGGGCCGCGATTTCGACCGGCTGACCATCTCCTACAAGGCGCCCCTCTACGACAAGCCGGGCGAACTGCCCGCCTCGGGCCGCAAGCGCTTCGCCGGCGCACCGGAGCAGATCGCGGCCGACATCCGTGAGTTCGAGGCGCTCGGCGTGTCTGAAATGGTCTTCGACTTCCGCTCGCCGACACTGTCGGAGAGCCTCGATCGTATGGAGCGCTTCGTTCGCGACATCATGCCGCTCGCCTAGCATCCCGGCATCACCGCCTGCGCGTCAGGCGGTGATGCCGGCTTCGCCGCGGGCGGTGAAGTCGAACGCGACCACGTCGAACTCGATGAGGGCGAAGATCATGTCGACGCGGCCCCCGTCGCTGGAGAGCGGCATCAGCAGGTCCTGATATCCCCGAACGTCGGGATCGGCGCCCACATAGGGAATGTCGCTGAACACCGGCCGCCTCTGCTCGACGACCAGGGTCGCATTCTTCCAGACCCTGCTGCCAGGACGCTGGTGCGGCAGGTCCATCAGCCGAACGCCCGTATAGTCGGCGGCGACGCGGTTGCAGACCTCGGTGCCGACCAGCCTGTAACGGAAGTCGAGCGGATCGTGCGCCACATCCACCAGGACGATGTACGGCAGCAGGCGCGGGACCTCTGTCGGCGGATCGAAATCGCGGCGGCTCGGCAGCCGGCCGCCTGCACATTTCGATGTCCAGTATCGCAGCGCCGTCCTCAGTCGTTCCGTCTCGAAGCGCGGCTCATGCAATGGGGCCAGCGTCGCGATACGCGCCTCCGGGAATCACGGGCATGTTATGGAAAGTCTACATGATCTGCCGGTTGGTGTCCCTCGGAACGCGGGCGACCGGCGATTGTGCGCGTCGCAGCCGAGGGGCCTTCGAAGCGTGAGGGGACCTCGATGAAGGACCCGCGACCGAAGCGCGCGCTCGTCGTCTTCAACCCGGCTGCAGGGCGCCGGCGCCGCGCCGCGTTGGCTGAAGCGCTCGATCATTTTCGCCGGAAAGGGGTGTTTACGACTGTTCGCGAGACGGAGGCGCCGGGCGACGCCGAACGCATCGCCGCCGAGGCGACCGCCGGATCGTGCGATGTCGTGGTCGCGGCGGGCGGTGACGGCACTTTCAACGAGGTTCTCAACGGGCTCGGCGCGGAGGCACCGCCCCTGGCCGTGCTGCCGCTGGGTACGGCCAACGTGCTGGCGGTGGAACTCGGGCTGCCGCGGCGGATCGAAGCGGTCGTCGAGGTCATCGTCGAAGGTCGCACGCGGCCCTTCTGGCCCGGCATCGTGAACGGCCGTCGCTTCGCCCTCATGGCCGGGGTCGGCGTCGATGCCATGGCGGTCGATGCAGTCGGGGTGAGGCAGAAGCGCCTCTTCGGCCGCTACGCCTATGCCGGTCAGGCGCTGCTGGCGATCGCCCGCGGCGGCTTCTCCGGCTACGTCCTGGACGTGGACGGCAGCAGGGTGGAGGCCGGATCAGCCATCGTGACCCTCGGGTCTAACTATGGCGGCTCCTACGTCCTGGCGCCGTCGGCATCTCTCTTCCAGCCCGAACTGCTGGTCTGCATCCTTCGGGGATGCCGTCGCAGGGACCATCTGCGCTACGCCGCCGCGCTCCTGCGCGGGCGCCTGGCCGAACAGTCGGACGTACGGATCGTCCCGGCCCGCCGCATCGCCATCGCGGGGCCGGCGGCGGCGCCGGTGCAGTGCGACGGCAACATCGTCTGCAGGCTGCCCGCTACCTTCACGCTCGCGGCCCGGCCCGTCGCACTGGTCGTGCCGGCGGTCCTGGCCGAGCCCTGATTCCGTTGCGACGGCCGCCGCGGCCCGGCACACGTTGACTTTGCTGCGGGTCCGGCTAGGTTTGTCATGCCAGCGATGGCGACGGGAGAGATCTTCCGCCCGAAAGGGTGGAGGGCGCCGAAGGAGCAACCGCCCCGGAAACTCTCAGGCAGAAGGACCGTCGTCGGAGGCGACTCTGGAAAGCAGGTGCGGCGCCGATTGCCGTACCTCACCGAAGATGTAAGCCGGCAGCCCTCGCTCGGGCGCAGGTGAATCTTTCAGGTCCTAGGACAGAGGGGGCGGACGCTGGTTCGAGGCGAATGGCGCCCCGACTCGTCCGTCTCCGGAGGATCTGTGAGCCAGTCGCCAGACGCTACCAACGCCGCCCCTCTCAAGACGACACCCCTCGACGCGCTGCACCGTGAACTCGGCGGCAAGATGGTGCCGTTTGCGGGGTACGACATGCCTGTCCAGTACCCGGCCGGCATCGTCAAGGAGCACCTGCACACCCGCGCCAAGGCGTCGCTGTTCGACGTCTCGCACATGGGTCAGGTCCGCCTTCCCGGCGACGCCGCGGTCGCGGCGCTCGAGGCGCTGGTGCCGGGCGACCTGCAGGCGCTCAAGCCGATGCGCATGCGCTACACCATGTTCACCGACGACAAGGCCGGCATCCTCGACGACCTGATGGTGACGCGGGTCGAAGACGGCCTGTTCGTGGTCGTGAACGCCGCCTGCAAGGAGGCCGACATCGCGCACATGCGCGCCGGCCTGCCGAAGGGCGTGTCGGTCGAGTATCTCGACGACCGCGCCCTGCTCGCACTGCAGGGGCCGGCGGCGGTCGACGTCATGGCGCGCCTCGCGGGCGAGGCCGTGCGGACGATGCCTTTCATGAGCGCCGCCGACATCGATGTCGGCGGCTTCGCCTGTTTCGTCACCCGTTCGGGATACACGGGGGAGGACGGGTTCGAGATATCGGTCGCATCGGCGGATGCGGATGCCTTCGCGCGCCGGTTGCTGGCCGAGGCCGAGGTAGAGCCCGCCGGCCTGGGCGCCCGCGATTCGCTGCGGCTGGAGGCGGGCCTCTGCCTCTACGGCCATGACATCGATACGACCACTTCGCCCATCGAGGCCGGGCTCGTCTGGACCATCTCGAAGCGGCGGCGCGAAGCCGGCGGTTTCCCCGGTGCTGCCGTGATCCAGGATCAGTTGGCTAACGGCGTGACGCGCAAGCGTGTCGGCATCCGGCCCGAGGGGCGCGTGGTCGCGCGCGAGCACACGGCCATCGTCGACGCCGGCGGCAGCCCGATCGGGGAAATCACCAGCGGCGGCTTCGGCCCCAGCGCCGGCGGCCCCGTTGGCATGGGCTATGTCGCGACCGATTCCGCACAGGTGGGAATGGACGTGTCGCTGCTCGTGCGCGGCGCGCCGCGCCCGGCGCAGGTCGCGGCGATGCCGTTCGTTCCGCATGGATACTTCAAGGGTAAGTGAGCATTCCTCGCGCAGGCAGCCCCTCGAAAGGGAAACACCATCATGGCTGACATCTACTACACCGAAGACCACGAGTGGATCAGCGTCGAGGACGGCGTGGGAACGGTCGGGATCACCGACTATGCCCAGAGCCAGCTCGGCGACGTCGTCTATGTCGAGCTGCCGGACGTCGGCAAGGAGCTCGCGCAGAAGGACGAAGCTGCCGTCGTGGAGTCGGTCAAGGCGGCCAGCGACGTCTATGCGCCCGTCTCGGGCGAGGTGGTCGAAGTGAACGAGGCTCTGGCCGATACGCCGGGCACCGTCAACGAATCCGCCAGCAGCGACGGCTGGTTCTACAAGATCAAGCTTTCGGAGCCGTCCGAGCTCGAAGACCTGATGGACGAAGCGGCATACCAGGCATTCATCGAGGGTCTCGGCTGATGCGTTATCTCCCCCTGACAGACGACGACCGCCGGGCGATGCTCGGCGCCATCGGCGCGGGTTCGGTGGAAGAGCTCTTTCGCGACGTGCCGAGCGACAAGCTCCAGAGCGCGCCGCTCGATCTCCCGCCGTTCAGCGGCGAACTGCAGGTGGAGCGGCGCCTGGCCAAGATGGCGGCGCGCAACATGCCGGCCGGCGCGGGGCCGAGCTTCCTCGGTGCGGGGGCGTATCGCCATCACGTGCCCGCGGCGGTCGATCATCTGATCCAGCGCGGCGAGTTCCTGACGTCCTACACGCCCTACCAGCCGGAGATCACGCAGGGCACGCTGCAATATCTCTTCGAATTCCAGACCCAGGTGGCGCTCGCCACCGGCATGGAGGTCGCGAACGCCTCGATGTACGACGGCGCCACCTCCTGCGCCGAGGCGGTGATGATGGCGAACCGCACGACGCGGCGGCATCGCGCGGTCATCTCGGGCGGGCTGCACCCGCATTACCGCGAGGTGACGGAGACGCTGGCGCGGTTCATCGGCTTCGACCTCGACTGCGCCGGGCCCGACGTGAAGGGCGAGGAGGATCTGGGGGCACGTGTCGACGACCGCACCTCCTGCGTCGTGGTGCAGTATCCCGACGTCTTCGGCAACGTCCGCGACTGGACCGCGCTCGCCCAGGCCTGCCATGCCAAGGGCGCATTGCTGGTCGTCGTCGTGACCGAATTCGTGGCGCTCGGGGCGCTCAAGTCGCCGGGAGAGATGGGCGCCGACATCGTCGCCGCCGAGGGGCAGTCGATCGGCAACGCCCTGAACTTCGGGGGCCCCTATGTCGGTCTGTTCGCGACGCGCGAGAAGCTGATCCGGCAGATGCCGGGCCGCGTGTGCGGCGAAACCGTCGACGCCGACGGCAAGCGCGGCTTCGTGCTGACCCTCTCGACGCGGGAGCAGCATATCCGCCGCGAGAAGGCGACCAGCAACATCTGCACGAACTCAGGCCTCTGTGCTCTGGCCTTCACCATCCACATGAGCCTGCTCGGCGAGCAGGGTTTCACCCGGATGGCGGCGCTCAATCACGCCGCGGCCGTGCAGCTGGCGGATCGGCTCGACGCGGTCGATGGGGCGGAGGTGCTGAACGCCACCTTCTTCAACGAGTTCACCGTCCGTCTGCGCAAGCCCGCCGCCGAGGTGGTCGAAGCGCTCGCGGGTAAGGGAATACTGGGCGGGGTACCGGCGTTGCGCCTCTACCCCGACCGGCCGGAGATGGCGAACCTGCTCCTCGTCGCCGCGACCGAGACCAACACGCCCGAGGATATGGACGCCTTCGCCACGGCGCTCCGGGAGATCCTGTGATGCTGAACGAAGGACGTGCGACCCGCCCCTCGGCCGATACTGCGCCGGCCGAGGAAGAGACGCTGACCGGCAACCGCGCCCTCCAGCTCGAAGAGCCGCTGCTGTTCGAGATGGGCGAGCGTGATCGCTCCGGCGTCGACCTCCCCGAGCCGCCGAAGGTGAAGAGCCGACTGGGCGGCCTGGAGCGCCGCGGCGCGATCGGCCTGCCGGGCCTATCCGAGCCGCAGGTCATCCGCCACTACACGCGCCTGTCGCAGAAGAACTATGCGATCGACGCCGGCTTCTATCCGCTCGGCTCGTGCACGATGAAGCACAACCCGCGCCTCAACGAGAAGATGGCGCGGCTTCCGGGCTTCTCGGACATTCACCCGCTCCAGCCGGAAAGCACGGTCCAGGGCGCGCTCGAACTCATCGACACGCTGGCGCACTGGCTGAAGGTCCTGACGGGCATGCCTGCCGTCGCCATGTCGCCGGGAGCGGGTGCCCACGGCGAACTGTGCGGGATGATGGCGATCCGGGCTGCCCTGGAGGACCGCAAGGACCCGCGCAAGCGGGTGCTCGTGCCCTCTTCGGCGCACGGCACCAACCCCGCCACCGCGGCCGCGATCGGTTATACCGTCGATGACATTCCGGAGCGCGAAGACGGCCGCGTCGACCTGTCGGCGCTGGAGAAGAAGCTCGGCCCCGACGTCGCCGCGATCATGCTCACCAACCCGAACACCTGCGGCGTGTTCGAGCACGACATCGTCGAGATCGCCAAGCGTGTGCACGAGGTCGGCGCCTTCTTCTATTGCGATGGTGCCAACTTCAACGCGCTGGTCGGCCGGGTGCGGCCCGGCGACCTCGGCATCGATGCGATGCACATCAACCTGCACAAGACCTTCTCGACGCCGCATGGCGGCGGCGGTCCCGGCAGCGGGCCCGTCGTCCTGTCCGAGGCGCTGGCCCCGTTCGCGCCCTATCCCTGGGTGGTGACCGACGGCGACACCCGCCGTCTGATCGAGCACGACAGGTCGGCGCGGCCGTTCGGCCGCATGAAGGGCTTCCACGGCCAGATGGGCATGTTCGTCCGCGCGCTCGCCTACATGATGAGCCATGGCGGCGACGGCCTGCGTCAGGTCTCCGGCGACGCGGTGCTGAACGCCAACTACATCATGGCGCGCCTGAAGGACGTGATGTCGGCGCCGTTCCCCGGGCCCTGCATGCACGAGGCGCTGTTCGACGACAGCTTCCTCAAGGGCACGGGCGTCACCACCCTCGACTTCGCCAAGGCGCTTATCGACGAGGGCTTCCACCCGATGACCATGTACTTCCCGCTGGTCGTCCATGGGGCCATGCTGATCGAGCCGACCGAGACCGAGAGCAAGGAGAGCCTCGACCAGTTCATCGAGGTGATGCGTGCCCTGGTCGCGCGGGCCAAGACCGGCGACAAGGCGTTCTTCCAGCAGGCGCCCCGCTTCAGCCCTCGCCGCCGCCTCGACGAGACCCGGGCCGCCCGCAAGCCCGTCCTCCGCTGGCGTCCGCCGGCGCTGCCGGCTGCAGCGGAGTAGCGGAATTCCCAGCCCACCGGCGTCGTTGCACGCCGGTGGGCTGCCGCTATATACAGGACTTCCGTCCTTTGGGAGGCGCATCGGGGTGAGGGCGCCCCGTGTTTCACCATGAAAACCCGCCGATCTTTCGTGGGCGGGTTTTTCGGAGTGGGGCAACAGACTGATCCGAAACAGGTTTTTATCGGCACCCCCATAAAAACCTATTTTTCGCTATGCGCGCTCGCCGCGTGGCACCGGATGGGCGCGGCGGCGGGATCGGTGCTAGACTGGCGGCAGTTCGATCGTCGGGCGCCAGCCTCTTCCGGGAGCTGACAGTGGCCGACGCCGTCCGACCCTGCTTCCATGGAGCCGCCGCCATGCCTGCCGTCCAGATCGATCTCTATAGCGACACGATCACCAAGCCGACCCCCGGCATGCGCAAGGCGATGGCGGAGGCGGAGGTCGGCAACGAGCAGGCGCACGAGGATCCCAGCGTCAACCGGCTGGTCGAGATGGTGGCCGACATGATGGGCCACGAGGCCGCCGTCTTCGTGCCCTCGGGCACGATGTGCAACGCGATCGCCTACCGGGTTTATTGCCGGCAGGGCGACGAGGTGCTGCTCGACAAGACGGCGCACCCGATCCACGCCGAGGCGGGCGGCCCGGCGGCGCTCTCGGGGTGCATGCTGAACATGATCGACGGCGACGACGGGATCTTCACCGGCGAGCAGCTCGAAGCCGCGATTCGGCCGTACAAGCGCAACCGCCCGCGCGCCAAGCTGGTGTCCGTCGAGCAGACCTCCAACTTCGGCGGCGGCAGCGTCTGGCCGATGGAGAAGCTGAAGGAGGTACGCGGCGTCGCGAAGAAGCACGGGCTCGGCATGCACATGGACGGCGCCCGCCTGATGAACGCGGCGGTGTCGGCCGGCGTGAAGCCGAGCGCCTTCGCGTCCATCTGCGACTCGGCGTGGGTCGATCTCAGCAAGGGGCTCGGCTGCCCGGTCGGTGCCGTGCTCTGCGGCTCGGCCGACTTCGTCGAGGAAGCGTGGCGCTGGAAGCATCAGTTCGGCGGCGCGATGCGTCAGGCCGGCATCATTGCGGCGGCCGGCGTCTACGCCCTGGAACATCACGTCGACAGGCTCGCCGACGATCACGAGAACGCCCGCGTGCTGGCCCGTGGCCTCGCCCAGATCCCCGGCATCGTGCTGTCGCCGGCAGAGGTCGCGACCAACATGGTCTTCTTCGAAGTCGCCGAGACGGGCCTGACACCGCAGGCCTTCTACGAGCGGCTGCTCGCCAAGGGCGTCCGCATGGGCCTCGGTGACGGCAAACGAATCCGCGCGGTCACGCATCTGGACGTGGACCGCGCGGGCATCGACCGCGCGATTGCCGCGGTCCGTGAGGTAGTGAACGAGGCGGCTGCTTAGGCCGCCGCTCCGCCGCTCACCGGTTCAATTCGGACTGTCCGGCATCGGTGCCGGCTTCGGCCACCTGCTCGGCCTTGTCGGCGAGATCGTCGGGCGTCAGCCCCTGCCGCTTAGCCTCGGCCTTGGCCGCTGCGGTCGCCTTCTCGACGACGCGCTCGCCGCGCTCCCATTGCTCGCGGGCGTAGGCTTGGCCGCGCTCCCGCACCTCCGACGCCGCATCGCCGAGCCAAGCTCGTTCCTGCCGCGTGCGGGGCAGGGCAGCACCGACCGCGGCACCTATCGCGAGGCCGATCGCCGCGAGCACCAGCGGTCGCTCGTCGACGGTCTCGGCGAACGTCCGCTTCGCATACCGGCCGGCACTCTCCGCCCTGACGTAAGCGCGGTGGCCGAAGTCCGTCGCGGCTTCGCCGGCGCGCGCGCCGGCGCTACGCACGGCGTCGACCGTCTCCCGCGCGCGGCGACGGCTCGGGTGAGGCTCGCGATAGTCGTCCATGTCGTAGGCCGGCCCGTCCGCCAGCGGGTCGATGTAATCCGAGAACTCGCTCTGGCGCAGGTCGGAATTGCGCGAGCGCGTCAGCGTCGCATACAGCAGATAGCCTAGGCCGAGACCGGCCAGTGCCACCGGCACGGGGTGTTCCCGCGCCGCCTCTACGACGCAGTCCGCCATGTCGCGGACGTCATTGGGATAGTCTGTCATTCGCATTCTCCCGGCATCAGCCGTGACGGAAACTGGGCGTCAGCGCCCGAGGGTTTCGAGCATCTCGCGATCGCGCCGCAGACTGTCGATCGTGTGACGAGGGACGAGCCCGGATGGTTTCAACCGGACGACGGCGCTGTACACCAGCCAACCGGCGATCACCGCAATCAGGATCGAGGCACCCAAAGCTGAGAAAACAGGGTGAACCCCTGCAAAGTCCCGCATCGCCGCAACGAAGCCTTCATAGAGCACGATGACGCCGGCGAGCGAGATCATGGCGCCGACAACCACAGCGCCAGCACCCAGTGCCAGTTGACGCGCTTTCTCGCCGGCCTCGGCCTTAGCCAGTGCCATCTCGTCGCGCACCAGCGAAGCAGCCAACTGTCCCAGTCGGGAGAATGACGCTTCGATCGTGTCGGATGCCGCGCCTCGCTCAGGGGATGTCATACCGGGCCGCCCATCCCCGGGCCGCTTGACGGCGCCGCAGCAACGCGTGACCGTGGCCGGGGCTCGGCGACAGCGCGCAGGAAGCGCGCAGCGGCAAACCCGAGGAGCACGCAGCCCGCCAAGCAAAGCCCCGGATGCTGTCGTGCGAGGTCTTCGACGTCTTCCGCGATCTCGGAGACCTCGCGGTTCCGTACGGCTTTCGAGACGCTGCCTACGGCGGTGGCGATATCCTCCGCGTAGCCAGCCATGACGGGCTGCTGCTGAGCGTCGAACTCTTCGGCAGCTTTGCGGATCGCGGCGGCTGTACCGTCGATCCGATCCGCGATCATCGCCTTCTGGCGGGCTGCGATCGTCTCAGCCTGTTCGCGGATATCGTCGACTAGGCCGTGAGTCCTCTCACGGACTGCGTCATATGCCTCGGACGCCTTCTCCTCGATGCGTTCGCGCGCGCCTGCATTGCCGTGCTCGCTCATCGACCCGCCACCTCGTTTCGGTTCAGCCAGACAACGGCCGTCCGCTGTTACAGTTCCGCAGTACGCGAGTATCAGTAGAGCGCTTCAAGGCGATCGCGATACGCCGCGCGGATCACGTGCCTGCGGATTTTAAGCGACGGAGTCATCATGTTGTTCTCCACCGTGAACGGCTGCGGCACGATGATGAACTTGCGGACCCGTTCGACGATCGAGAGCTCGGCACTGGTCCGATCGATCGCAGCGCTGATCTCCTTGCGGAAGGCCGGCACGTCCGGAAGCGTTTCGATTGGCTGACCGTGGGCCCGTGCCCAGGCTGCGGCGAATTCCGTATCCGGGACGATCAGGGCCACCAGGTAGGGCCGCTTGTCACCGTAGACCATCGCCTGGCAGATCTCCGGCTGCAGTGCCAGGAAGCCTTCCACCCGCTGGGGCGCGATGTTGTCGCCTCCCGAGTTGACGATAATGTCCTTCTTTCGGTCTGTGATCTGGAGGTAGCCGTCGCTGTCGATGACGCCGATGTCGCCTGTATGCAGCCATCCGTTGCGAAGCACCTCGGCAGTCGCTTCGGGCTTGTTCCAATAGCCGCGCATGACGAGTTCGCCGCGAACCAGAATTTCCCCATCGTCCGCGATGCGGACTTCGACATCGCGGAGCGGTGGCCCCACGGTATGAATTTTGACTTTATGCGGTCGGTTACAGCTGACGACGGGGGCGGACTCTGTTTGGCCGTATCCCTGCAGAAGCCGGAGTCCGAGGGCGGTGAAGAAAATGCCGATCTCGACATTGAGCGGGGCGCCACCTGAGACGAGCGCCTTGATCCGACCGCCGAAGCGCTCTCGGACCTTTGCGCGCACCAGATGATCCAGTGCTAGATCGAAAATGCGATCTAACGGAGAGAGCCGGCCGGCATGTTCGTATCGCTTGCGGCCGAGGCGGACTGCGGCGTGGAAGAGACGCTGGCGCAACGGCGGACTGTTGCGCTGGCTATGCATTATGCGGGCGTGGAGTGTCTCGTAGAGCCGCGGAACCGCCGTCATGATCGTCGGTCGGGCTTCCATCATGTTTCGCCCGAGCGCCTCAATGCTTTCCGCGTAGTAGATCTGAGCTCCAATCGACGTGGGAAAGAAGTGTCCGGCAGTATGCTCGTAGGAGTGACAGAGCGGCAAGAAGGAGAGGAATACCTCGTCGTCCAAGCCCAGTTCGTGAAGTAGATCGAAAGCGCCCATGCAGTTGAACAGGATCGCTCCGTGGCTGAGAACCACGCCCTTGGGAGCGCCTCCCGTGCCGGACGTGTAGATGATGCAGGCCGGCTCGTCCCGTCCCGTCTCCGAGGTGCCCATGAGCACGCCGTCGCCCGCCGCGGTGCCGGCGGCGATGACCTCCGCCCAAGGGATGATATGCGCGCCACTGTCGCGATGTTGCGACGCCGGGTCGATTGTGATGACCAAAGCGGTGGCGGCGTTTCGCTCGACGGCTGGCAGGACTTTCCCGCAAAGCGCTGCGGTTGAAACCACAACAGCCTTTGCGCCGCTGTCGGATAGAAGATGGAAGTGGTCGTCCGTGGTGTAGGTCGCGTAGCTGGGAACCGTGATCGCTCCAGCGGCCATGATGCCCAGGTCGGCGATCATCCATTCCGGTCGGTTTTCGGCGATGAGCGCTACCCGGTCCCCCGGCGCGATACCGAGTGCTCGGAGGCCACTGGCGAATTGCATGACCTGTTGGGCGGTCTCCGACCAGGAGAGCGGCCGATACTCACCTCGATCCTTATGCCAGAGAAAGGGACGATCGCTGTGGGTTTGGGCCTGTTCGAAGAACATGGCCACGAGGTTCGGCCACGTCCGATACCGGGCCAAGCCGGCTTCCAGACTTTGATCCTGCACGCTTCCTCCCTACGGTTCACGGATGAGCCGTGCCGCTCGGTCGTCTTCGGTGCGCCGCCTTGGATGGGCGCAGCGAGGGCATTATATCGCGCGCTACCTGGAGGAGTTGAAGCATGAGTGACGATCGGTACCTTGCGGCGGTGGAACCGGAAAGCGATCCAGGGGCGGACCTCGGTCCGCTACCAGAATGGGATCTGACGGATCTGTATCCGGCCCCTGACTCCAAGGCACTCAAGGACGATCTAGAAGCTGCCGCAGCCGCTGCCAAGGTGTTTGCCAAGGACTTCCGTACGCACGTGGCGGAACTGGACGGTGACAGGCTGGGAGCAGCGGTGGCCGCCTACGAAAGGATTGACGAAACCCTCTCCCGTGTCATGAGCTACGCGCAACTTCTGCACTCGAAGAACTTAGAAGATCCGGAGATTGGAAAATTCTACCAGGGGGTCCAAGAGCGTGTAACGGATATTGCGAGCGACCTCCTGTTCTTCACACTCGAGTTAAACCTGATCGAGCCGGGCGATATGGAGGCGAAACTCAAAGCGCCTGCGCTGGCACGGTATGCTTCCTGGGTGGAAAACAGCAGGGCGTTCCGTCCCCACCAACTCGACGAGGACATGGAACGGTTGTTGAACGACAAGCACGTCGCGGGTCGGGCCGCCTGGACGCGTCTGTTCGACGAGACCATGGCGGGCCTGCGTTTTCCTTTCCGTGACAAGAATCTGACTAACGCCGAAATTCTGCACCTGCTATCCGATCGGGACAGCGGTGTGCGACGCGACGCGGCGAGGTCGCTCGGCCAGATTCTGCAGCAGAACATCCGTCTGTTCGCGCACGTGACGAACACGCTGGCGAAGGATAAGGAGATCGACGACCGCTGGCGGCACTACGCTCGCCCCACCTCCGCCCGCAACCTGTCCAATCGGGTGGAGGACGAGGTCGTCGACGCTCTGGTTAGTGCTGTGCGCGATGCATATTCCCGATTGTCGCACCGCTACTACAAGCTGAAAGCCGGCTGGTTCGGCGGGGAGAAGTTGGACTATTGGGACCGGAATGCGCCGCTCCCCGACTCCGAGGACCGCACCTTGCGCTGGGATGAGGCGCGCGAGACTGTTCTTTCCGCCTACGCGGCCTTTGATCCCGAGATGGCGGCTGTCGGCGGCCGTTTCTTCGAACATAACTGGATCGATGCGCCAGCCCGCGCGGGCAAGTCACCCGGAGCGTTCGCGCATCCGACGGTTCCGAGCGCCCATCCCTACATCCTGCTCAACTATCAGGGCAAAGTGCGGGATGTGATGACGCTGGCCCATGAACTCGGTCACGGCGTCCACCAAGTGCTTGCCGCGCAGCAAGGTCATCTGCTTGCGGATACGCCGCTCACGCTGGCTGAGACCGCTTCAGTCTTTGGCGAAATGCTCACTTTCCGGCGATTGCTGGATCGCGAGCAGGATCCGCGCCGTCGGCGGGCCATGCTTGTAGGCAAGGTGGAGGACATGCTCAACACGGTCGTTCGCCAAATAGCCCTCTTCGAGTTTGAAGAGCGGGTCCACGCCGAGAGGCGTACCGGCGAGGTGACGGCGACGCGGTTGGGCGACATATGGATGGAAGTGCAAGAGCGTAGCCTGGGTCCCGCGCTTCGATTCGAAGACGTCTACCGGACCTACTGGGCCTACATCCCCCACTTTATTCACTCGCCCTTTTACGTCTATGCCTACGCTTTCGGCGATTGCCTCGTGAACTCGCTGTTCGCCGTCTATCAGAGCGGTCATCCGGGCTTTCAGGCGAAGTATCTCGACATGCTCCGCGCCGGAGGGACGAAACACCATAAGGAACTGCTCGCACCGTTCGGACTGGATGCGACTGACCCGGCTTTTTGGAGCCGCGGCCTTGACGTCCTAGCCGGCTTCATCGACGAACTTGAGGCGATGCCGCATTAGCTTCGAGCGCTGAGCCGGCGGCGGTCGTCGCCGTATCAGCGCGTAGCGGCGACTTGATTGCGATCAACCGGAGTCTTCGTTCTCGTCGCGGCAGGCTGAGGCTCCGGGCGCGACACCGCAGCTTGCCGTGACTTCGTGTCCTTTGCGCCGCGTGCTGCGTTGGCGCTGGACGCCGATTGCCCGGACGCCTTGGTGGTGGAACGGATTGGCGCAGTGGCGACCTTGGCCGGGGTTTCACGTGGCTTCCCGGCTACCTTGGTTGCCGAGGATTTGGCGGTGACTCTGACATCTTTAGCGCCCTTCTTGGACCGTGAATTGAGGGCGGTCTTCGTACTCTTGCTCTGCGTGCGTGCCGTGATGACCGGCTTGATCTCGGAGAGTGACGTCAACGTGCGAGCAGATGCCGGTACCTGTGCACTGGCGGTTTGAGCGGCTCCATTCAGGCGGCGATCGAAGAAGTCGGCGACGGTGAGGATGCTATCCGTATGTGCTGCGCCGGCCAGATTATGTGCCTGATCGGTGTAGACTTTCACCTCATACGAAGCGCCTATGTCGTCGAGCCTGCTCGCAACCTCGTACATCCGCTCGATCGGAACGATCCGGTCTCGCGCCCCATGGATGAGCAAGGTCGGGGGCATGCTCGTGACGCTGGAGAGCGCGATCTGGCCCGGCATCGCCCCCATCACATCCGCGATTGCTGCAACACGGCGATCGTGAGTTCCGAGGGCGAGGGCATGGAAGGCTCCGAGCGACATGCCGTAGACGCCGATCCGCTGCGGATCGATCTCGGGGATAGATGCGATGTAGGAAATCGCGTCTGAGATGATCTGCTCTCGTCTGTAGTGCAGAGCCGAACTCGACTTC
This sequence comes from Constrictibacter sp. MBR-5, assembly GCF_040549485.1. Classification (NCBI taxonomy): domain Bacteria; kingdom Pseudomonadati; phylum Pseudomonadota; class Alphaproteobacteria; order Rhodospirillales; family Allostellaceae; genus Constrictibacter; species Constrictibacter sp. MBR-5. The sequence continues at coordinate 92,872 of NZ_JBEPTK010000009.1, read as the reverse complement.
GACCCGTCGTTGCCGTCGAGGCCATCATAGTAGCGCACCACGAATGCATCGATGCCGCGGCGCGCTAACTCCTCGGCATGGGGAAACACCAACCAACCGCTGCCGAGTCCACTGGCCCCGTGGAGCATTACGACGGCAGGCCGGCTTGAGCCGGCGCCAACCGCACGGATGACGTCGACCCGTACCAACTTGCCGTCGCTCCGGAAACTCCGGACAAGCCGGGGCTCAAGTTCGAAGGTCACCTGCGGCTCAGCCCGAGATGGTGCCGACGGTGGAGCGTGCTCGGTGACCGCACGAGGTGGCGGAGGCGAGGGCGGCGGCGGCGTGGTCGCGCACGCGGCTACAGTCGAAACGAGGCCGGCCAGCGCAAGGCGCGCAATGATTGACAGGCCTGAAGGTTCTTTTGCCAAACCGCGTATTCTCACAGTAGCGGGCCGAAGTTCTTGATCATGCCGCATGCCTCACTTTCGGAAAGACCTCTTCGGCGAGCCGGTGCATCGTCTCGATGACCAAGGACTGGGGCATGCCTGCCCACTGGATGCTCATGATGAGGTGATTGATTCCGGTCAAGCGCGAGAGCCGGACCATGCCCTCTGCCACCGCGTCCGCCGTGCCGATCAAGAACCTGTCGCGAGCGAGGTCTTCGAAACTACCACCAAGATCATCGCCCTGCGGCATCTCTCGATCCTGCCCCCAGGAGCGATAGATCTCATACTTGCCTTCGAGATGCGGCCGCGCGAGGCGCATGGCCTCCTCATGTGTCGCGGCGACGAACACTTCGCGGCGACAAGGGAACTCTAGTGGGAAGGGCTTACCGAGCTTGTCGAGGGCTGCCCGATAGACGTCCGTTTGGCGTTGAATCGTATCGATGCGGTTGTGTGGATTCACGTACCAGCAGTCGCCGAGACGTGCCGCACGCCGGATCGCACTGTCGGCATTCGCCCCGATCCAGATCGGCGGATGCGGTTTCTGTACCGGCTTGGTCGGGCAGGAAGCACCACGGAGGGTGAAGTGTGAGCCCGCCATGTCCACCGTTTCCTCGGTCCACAGACGGCGGATCGCAGTGAGATTCTCTTCGAACCGCTTTACCCGTGCTCCTTGTTCGGTGCCGAAGGCCTCGAACTCCACGTCGCGATAGCCCAGGCCCGCGCCGAAGATCACGCGGCCGCCCGACATGACATCGATCGTGGCCAACTGCTCTGCGACATCAAGCGGCTTGTGCAGGGGGACCAGCACGATGCCGAAATTCAGCCGTAGATTTGGCGCTTCGGCGGACATCCGTGCCAGGAAGGGAAACTGCTGAAAGTCCTGATACGGGTGCGCGCTGTAGTGAGAACCCTTCGTGAGGGACGAGAAACCGAGCGTGTCGGCGAGCCTAGCCTGCTCTACGAGTTCCCGGAAGCGGACCGACATATCGTCGCCAGACGGAAACTGACCACGTGTCATCAAGCCGAATTGCACGCGCTTTAGCCCCGTTCATGTCACACCGCAGCCGCGGGGTGACCGCAGTGTGTCGGGAACGAGCCGCTAAGGCAACTGCGGGCAACAGAGAGGGGCGGTAGGGATGTGGATAGACGTGCCACGTGCAGCGCGCGGCCGGTCAGAAGCGGACGCCAAGGCTCAGTCCGCCGAAATACTCACTCTCGACGCCATTCGTCACACTGGCGGCGGAATCGCCGAGGAAGCGCTGCGCACCGACGAGCCCGCCGACAGTCCAGTTGTCGCCGATCGAGTAGGTCACCGACCCGGACACCGTCAGGTCCTTCAGGCCGGGTGAGGCGTCATGAAGACGCAGCCCGCTACCGGAGAAGCGGCTATCAGTGGTGTAAAGGCCCTCGAAATAGTTCTCGTCCGCCCAACTGATCTCGGAGCCAATCACAAGGGTCAGGTTGTCCATGATCTGCGAGGCCCATTTCAGGCCAAGATCCGCCACGAAGCCCCCGGTCCCGTCGGTCGCTTCCTGCCCCAGGCGGGCGGTGAGCGTGAGATCCTCCATGGAGAAGCTTCCGTACGCGCCGACGCCTGAGTCCGCGGTCGATCCGCCCCGGTCGGACTGGCGGAACAATCCCCGCCTGTCGAAAGGCGTTCGTGCGGATACCCCGGCGGCAAAACCTGAGCCACGCACGATCTCGGCTTCGAAAGCGGGCAGTGACTGGAGCACCAGAGTGTCGGCGAGTTGCTGGCTGTCCAGCCTGGGCCTAGTCAAGAAGCCGTTCTCGGTGAGGTAGCCCGAGTCGTCCTGAGCATCGTGCTGGATGCCGGGTGTGATTTCCAGCGGATCACCCAGCAACAGGCGCAGGCCGCTCTCCCCGGCCACCGCAGGTGCGGTGGCCAAGCAGCACATCAGTGCCGAAGCAGCCAAGATACGCATAGCGAAACAGGATCCCCCACGGAAAACACGATTACAGGCTGGCCCATCAGTGTGAAGGTATCGTAAAGCCTGTGATCCTTGTCACCAATGTTATCCGAGAGTTCCGGGAGATCAACCAACCCGGATCAGGTTCGGGCGATTTTCCGGTTGGCGTGGCACGGGAGCCGCGGTGCGGCAGCGGTCAAGCCGCACGGTGGCTTTCGCGCTCGGCCGCCGTAGCCGCTTCGTCGATACCACCGCCTGCGTCCAGAACGACGCCGTACTGACATCTCGCAGCCTCGACGGAGACGAAGCCGGCCAAGACATCTGCAGCGACCATAGCCGGGTCACGGGCCAATGGATCACCAAATCCCGCGCCACCCGGCATCTCCATGACGATGCGATCGCCCGGCGGGACAGGATGCCGGCCCATGCCCGGCAGCTGTTTGCCCGAGGCGAGATGCAGCTGGCCCGTCTGGCCGTCCTGTCCGTTCGAGCGGCCGCGGGGAGCGTGCTTCACGCGGTCGAACATGGCGGATATCGCGAAAGGCGCGTCGTCTGCGTGGGAGAAAGACATTATCTGGCCGGCGCCCCCGCGGAAGGTGCCGGGACCACCGGAATCCGGCCGGAACTCCTTCTGCCAGCAGATCAGTGGCGCGATCGTCTCTGTCACTTCGACGGGCGTGTTGCGGACACCCGATGGGAAAGCCGTCGCGTTGAGGCCGTCCATGGAGGGGCGAGCGCCCATACCGCCGGCGTGAAAGCAGTTGACGGCGAAGGAGACCGATCGCTTCGCGCCGGGTGCGTCTGTGCCGCCGACGCCGTGGCCGCCGAGCAGTACCGGGTTCCACAAGCAGGACGTCCCCTCGGCCAGAGTGCCCCCCGGGATGACCTCGTGAAGGCAGCCCAGCACGACGTCGGGCAGCATCTGGCCGATGACGTGACGGGCCGTGACGGCGCACGGATGCGGCGCGTTCAGGATGCAACCTTCCGGTGCCGAAACGCGAACGGCCGACAGCGAACCCGCATTGTTCGGAACGGTCGCGCCGACCACGCATCGCACGCCGAACGAGGCGTAGGCCTGGGTATAGGTCAGCGGCAGGTTGATGCCGTAGCTGGAAACGGAGGACGTGCCGGTGAAGTCGACGTCGATGCCGTCTGCGCCGATGGTCATCGTGGCGACCAGATCGACCTCGCGCTCGTACCCGTCGATCCGCATCGAATTATGGTAGGTGCCAGCCCGAAGCTTGCCGATCTCGTCCAGCATCGCCTGGTGCGACGTGTCGATGATCCAGTCGGCCAACTCGTCGATCGTCTCCATGCCGAACTCGTCCATCATGGCGACGAGCCGTTCGGAGCCGGTGCGGTTGCAGGCTTCGAGGGAGTAGAGATCGCCCTCGACCTGGATCGGTTCGCGCACGTTCCAGCGCACGATCTCCAGCAGGTCCTCGTTCACCTGTCCGGCGCGGGCGAAGTACATCATGGGGACATAGATGCCCTCCTCGTAGACCTGCCGGCCGTCGGGGCCGAAGCCGAGGCCGCCGACGTCGACCACGTGCGCGGTGGACGCGAACAGCGCGACCAACTTGCCCTGGCGGAAGGTCGGCGACACCACGGTGAAGTCGTTGAGGTGGCCGGTGCCGAGCCACGGGTCGTTGGTGACGAAGACGTCGCCCTCGCGCATCGTCTCGACGGGATACTTGCGGATGAAATGGCCGACCGAGGCCGCCATTGCGTTCACGTGGCCGGGCGTGCCGGTGACGGCCTGGGCCAGCATGCGGCCGTTCAGGTCGTAGACGCCGGCGGAGAGGTCGCCGGCCTCGCGGACCGGCGTCCCGAAGGCCGTGCGGATGAGAGTCTGGGCCTGCTCCTCGACCACCGAGATCAGGCGGTTCCACATGACCTGCTTGTGGATCTGGGCGAGGGGAGCCGAGCTGTTCAGCGTCATGTCTCTGTTTCCCGAGGCGATCAGTTCGGACGGCGGTCGAGGACGAGGTAGCCGAGCGCGTTGACGTGCGCGTCGAAGGCGGCGGTGACGACGGTCGTCGTCTGCTCCTCCGCGACGATCGCCGGGCCGGCGATCACCGCGCCGGGCCGCAGCGCCTCGCGGCGGTAGACCGGCACGTCGACGAAGTCGCTGGTCGCGGCGTCGAACAGGCGGCGCCGGCCGGACGGCTCCGGCGCGGGCAGGGGCGGCGTGTCGGTGGCCAGTGCCGGAGCGTCGACCGCAGTGCCCAGCGTCAGCGTCCAGCTCAGGATCTCGACGTCCATGTTCGGGATCGTGCGGCCGTAGAGCGCGGTGTAGGCCGCGTCGAAGGCGTGGCGGATCTCGTCGGCGTCGCCGGCCTTCAGCAGGCGCAGCGGCAGGTCGACCGTGATCTCGTGGCCCTGGCCGACATAACGCATGAAGGCCGTGCGGACCTCGGCTGTCGGCTGGTCGCCGGCGCCGCGCCGGACCACGGCCTCGGCCTCGTCGTGCATTTCGGCCAGGATCGTGTTGGCCTCGTCGGCGTCGAAGGCCGAGAGCTTCATGTAGCGGCTGCGGACCACCTCGTAGGCGATGGGGGCGCGCAGGAAGCCGATGGCCGAGCCGACGCCGGCACCGGTCGGCACGACGACGCGGCGGACGCCGACCTTCTCGGCGAGGCGTGCCGCGTGCAGCGGGGCGGCACCGCCGAAGGCCACCATGGCGCGGCTGTCGAGGCTCTTGCCGCGCTCGACGGCGTGGACGCGCGCGGCGTTCGCCATGTTCTCGTCGACGATCTCGCTCACGCCGAAGGCGGCCAGCGTCGGCGTGAGGTCGAGCGGCGCGCCGACCGCACGGGCGAGCGCCGTCTCGGCCTTGCGCGGGTCCATCTTCACGCGGCCGCCGGCGAAGCCGGCCGGGTCGATGCGGCCGAGCGCCACGTCGGCGTCGGTCACGGTCGGCTCGGTGCCGCCCAGGTCGTAGCAGGCGGGGCCGGGCTCGGAGCCGGCGCTCTTCGGGCCGACGGTGATGCGCTTCAGGCTGTCGACCGCGGCGATCGAGCCGCCGCCGGCGCCGATCTCCACCATCTCGATCACCGGGATGCGCAGCGGGAGGCCGCTGCCCTTCATGAAGCGGTAGACGCGGGCCACCTCGAAGGTGCGCGAGCTCTGCGGCTTGCCCTGGTCGATCAGGCAGATCTTGGCCGTCGTGCCGCCCATGTCGAAGGAGACCACCTCGTCGAGGCCGCACTCGGCGGCGATGTGCGAGGCGAGGATGGCGCCGCCTGCGGGGCCGGACTCGACCAGGCGGATCGGGTTCGCGATCGCCGTCTCCAGCGTCGTGATGCCGCCGCCGGACATCATCAGGAAGAGCGGGCAGTCGTAGCCGGTCGTCCGCAGCGCCTTGTCGAGGTTGGTGAGATAGCGGGCCATCACCGGCTGGACGTAGGCGTTGGCGCAGGCGGTCGACTGGCGCTCGTACTCGCGGATCTCCGGGCAGACCTCGGAGGCCCGCGTGATCCAGAGGTCCGGCAGCGCCTCCTTCAGGATCTGCTCGACCCGGATCTCGTGCGCCGGGTTGGCGTAGGCGTGCAGCAGGCCGATGGCCAGCGCCTGGACGCCGTACTTCTGCAGTGTCGGCACCAGCGCCCGGACCGAGTCCTCGTCGAGTTCGATCAGCGTCTCGCCGCGGTTGTTGAGCCGCTCGCGGACCGGCAGGCGCAGGTGGCGCGGCACCAGGGGCGCCGGCCGCTCCATGTAGATGTCGTACTGCTCGAAGCGGTTCTCGTAGGCCATCTCGACGGAGTCGCGGAAGCCCTCGGTCACGACCAGCGCCGTCACGGCGCCCTTGCGCTCGATCAGCGCGTTGGTTGCCAGCGTCGTGCCGTGGATGATGATGCCGACGTCGGCGGGCGAGAGGCCGGCCGCCTCCATCGCCGCGGCGATGCCGTTCATCACGCCCTCCTCGGGCGCGCGCGGCGTGGTGAGGACCTTCACCGTGTGGAGGTCCGCGCCGTGTTCGACCGCCACGTCGGTGAAGGTGCCGCCGATGTCGACGGCGACCCGTGCCGGCCGGGAACCTGCTGTCATTCTGTGCGCCTCGGTGGTGACGTTTGGCGATGGGAAGTGGCGCCGGACGGGCGCCCGCCGCCGATGGAATGCCGAAACGGCCGGAGAGGATAGCGGCCGGCCCCGGCGTCGTTCAAGCCGCGCGCCGTGCAAGCCGTGGGCCAGGGCAGCTCAGTTCTCCTCACGTACAGCGCGGCGGACAAGCGCACGGGCATTTTTCGCCCAGCGCGGGTCAGGCGGCGTGCAGCGAAAAAACACTGTCGCGACGCGATCGGCCCCGCCGATGCGGAGTGCCAGATGCTTTCCGCGACGCTCCATCGCGGGGGCGTCGAACCCAACGGACTCGACAATCGCGATGCAGGACCGGTGATGCCGGTTCATTCCTGCTGCTCCCCTTCACCAAGGTCGATCTCCGCGTCCCACCTGCGCCGTTGTTCTTGGCGCGCCTCCTTTCGAAGAATCTCGGCGGGGATCCAGAATTTTCCAAGTGGCTCCTTAACGTAAATGTCCCGCCAAGCGTTGCGACTTGTGCCGCCGGCGACCTTAGAGGCCCATGAAGAGGGGGTGTACCTTTCGCCTTCAAATTCGATGGAGCCGTCGACAACGACGCCATAATACTGGATGCCGTCATACTGCATCCTGACGTCGGCGCCGGCAGGGATCGAGACTTCCTTCCAGATCAGCGGGCGGTTCTGCTTCCGCAGGTCGACGGAGTGGTCTTCGTCCTCTTTCCTCCACCGCTTTGCGACATGGGGGGCATAGGTCTCTGCGACCTCTACAGCCCGGTCACCCCAGACTGAGATCTGATCACCTAACGAGAGCGTGCGCTCGATCCAGCTCTCGATCAGGGTTTCGGCTATTCGCCCATCCACCTGCCCGTCCGAGAACCGGACCAAATCATTGTACAGCTGCCTCGAAATCGGAACAAAGACAACATCTTGCGCGGGCATGCTCATGCTCCTTGCTCTGGCCGAACCACTCCGGTCGACCTCATATGGGAGCACTTCATATAGGCATCAATAGGCGTTTATTTAAAAAAATAGGCATTACCAGCGGAGTCGCTCCTGGCCGTTTGTCGATGGCTGCGCGTGCGGTAGCGTGGTCCGAATTGTCTAGGAGGACGGCAGCATGACCATCGATCTGGAACGCGCGCGGGCGGAGACGCCGGGCACGGCGCACGTCACGCATTTCAACAATGCCGGTGCCGCGCTGCCGCCGCAGGCGGTGCTCGACGCGGCGATCGGCCATCTGCGGCTCGAGGCCGAGATCGGCGGCTACGAGGCGGCGGCGCGCGCCGCGGACGCCATCGACGGCTGCTACCATGCCGTCGCCCGGCTGCTGAACTGCGCGCCCGACGAGGTGGCGGTGGTCGAGAACGCGACGCGCGCCTGGGACATGGCCTTCTATTCGATGCCCTTCCGGCCGGGCGACCGGATCCTGACGGCGCAGGCCGAATATGCCAGCAACTACATCGCCTTCCTGCACGCCGCGCGGCGCATGGGCGTGACGGTCGAGCCGGTGCCGGACGACGAACACGGCCAGCTCTCGGTGGAGGCGCTGCGCGGCATGATCGACGACCGGGTCAAGCTGATCGCGGTCACCCACGTGCCGACCAACGGCGGCCTGGTCAATCCGGCGGCCGCGATCGGCGCCGTGGCGCGGGCGGCCGGCGTGCCGTTCCTGCTCGACGCCTGCCAGTCGGTCGGGCAGATGCCCATCGACGTGGCAGCCATCGGCTGCGACATGCTCTCGGCGACCTCGCGCAAGTATCTGCGCGGGCCGCGCGGCATGGGCTTCCTCTATGTCCGCCGCGGCCTCGTCGAGAGCCTGGATCCGCCGCTGCTCGACCTGCACGCCGCCAGCTGGACCGGGCCGGACAGCTACGAGATCCGCGCCGACGCGCGGCGCTTCGAGAACTGGGAGTGCAGCTACGCCGCCAAGATCGGCATGGGCGTGGCCGTCGAGTACGCGCTCTCCTGGGGCCTGCCGGCGATCGAGGCGCGCATCGCGCACCTGGCCGCCCTGCTGCGCGACGGCCTGTCCGCCATCCCCGGCGTCACGGTGCGCGACCGCGGGACGAAGCGCTGCGGCATCGTCAGCTTCGACATCGCCGGTGTCGACCCCGAGGCGGTGAAGGCGACGCTGGCGGGCCAGAAGATCAACGTCAGCGTCAGCCGTGTCGGCTCGACGCGCCTCGACATGACGGCGCGCGGGCTCGACGCGGTCGTGCGGGCTTCGGTTCACTATTACAACAGCGAGGACGAGGTGGAGCGGCTGGTCGGCTTCGTCCGCCGGGCGGGGCGGGGTTAGGGGTTTTCGCGGGGCGGCGGTTTCGGCCCGCCTCTCGTGCTTCGAGACGCCCGCGGGGCGGGCTCCTCATCAAGAGGGGCTACTGCAGGATCGTCTTCGTCGTGCGCCTTCTGTCTCCGGCATCCCCTCCACTGTCGTCCTTGGGCTCCGCGCAGCGGAGACCCGAGGACCCATCCCGACGCGGCCCCCGCGCGTCCGTCGAGGCCAGCGCGCCGGTCCTGGCTCCCCGGATCTCCGCTTCGCTGCGTCCGGGGATGACAGTGGAAGAAGGCCGGGGGCGCTCGATGATGGCGGTGAGCGCTTTCACCCCGGGCGCTCCCATGCGGGGTCCCAGCCGTGGAGATCGGACTGGCCGCCGCGGACCAGGGGGTCCGGGTGGCGGGCCCAGGAGGGGGCGGCGGGGTTGATCGCGACGGGCGGGGCGATGCTGCGGAGGTAGGCGAGTTCGGCTTCGAGCGCCGCTTCGGCGCGGGCCTCGCGGGAGGCGATGGGGTCGGGGTCTTCGTCTTCGATCTCGTCGATGGAAGGTTCCTTTTCCTTCCCTTCCATTCCTTTTTGTTGGTCGGCCCGCATCCGCTCCAGGTCGGTGAAGGGCGTGAACTCGTCCAGCGGCCGGCCCCCGAAACCCTCGTAGACGTGCGGCACGATGATCGGCTCCGGCTTCTCCTCCGGTTCCGGCGCCAGGCCCCGGCGCCATTCCGCGAGCCAGCCCTCGGCCTCCGCGGCGGCGTGGCCGGGCCATCTCGGGTCGATGCCGTCGAGCAGCGGGTCGGATCCGGCGAAGCCGCCGCAGGGGCTGGCCGCGTGCTTGTCCGGGATCAGGCCGGTGGCCTTCGCCTCGATCTCGATGCAGCGGACGGCGGTGCGGTAGTCGCCCTTGGCGGTGGCCAGCTTGGCGAGTGCCCGGAGCCGGTCGACCATCTCGGCGATGCCGGTCTGGCGGGCGATCTCGCGGCGGACGCGGAGGTCCTCGACGCGGCGGCGGATGTGCGGGCGGCCGAGCATGACGCTCGCCTGCTTGGCGGCACTGTCGGGGGCGTAGCCGGCCCATCTTGCGGCGGCGGCGCCGCTGGCACCGCGGGCGACGTGGCGGCAGAAGATTTCCTGGCGCTCGGTGAGGGGCGGGGGTGAGGCTTCGGGCATGGCGGGTCTCCCAAGGGGAGGTCGCATTATGCGCTTATAGTCCTAGGAATACAAGTGGCGCCGCCTTCCCGCTGCTCACACAGGGGCGCGACCTGGGGATGGCGGCCGCATTTCTTGAGTGTCATCCCCGGGCAAGGGCGGAGCCCGCCGACCCGGGGAGCCAGGGCGGCCGCCTGAGCGCGTGCCCCTGGATCCTCGGGTCTCCGCTGCGCTCCGCCCGAGGATGACAATGAGGGGCCGCTTCGAATGGGATGCCATATTGCGACGCTGAGATGATACGTTATAACGTCTGTCTTTCTGTCGCCCGCCGAGGGGCGGCGTGGTCGGATGCGTTCAGGGGGAAGCTGTGAGGTTACGTACGGTTCTGCTGTCGGCGGCGGCGATGCCGTTCCTGCACGGGGCGGCTGTGGGGCAGGTCGGAGGGCAGGCGGGCGGTCCGAGCGACCCGCAGGTCGGGAACCGGGCCGGGGAGGCGATCGTCCTGCCGGGGATCACCGTGAGCGCGTCGCCGCTGGGCCAGACCGTTGACGAGATGGCGACGCCGGTGGTGCGCCTCTCCGGGGAGGAACTGGTGCATCGGCGGGAGGCGACGCTGGGCGCCACGCTGGAGGCGCAGCCGGGCATCCATTTCGAGCATTTCGGCGCCGGCGCCAGCCGGCCGATCATCCGCGGCCACACGGCGCCGCGCGTGAAGATCCTGTCCGACGGCTCGGAGGTGCACGACGCCTCGTCGATCTCGCCCGACCATGCGATCGTCACCGAGCCGCTGCTGCTCGACGGCATCGAGGTGCTGCGCGGGCCGGCGGCGCTGCTCTATGGCGGCGGCGCCATCGGCGGGGCGGTCAACCTGCTCGATTCCAAGATCCCGACCGCGGTGCCGGAGAACGGCGTCACTGGCGTCTTCGAGGGACGGCTGGGGACGGCGGACGACGAGCGCGCGGCCGCCGGCGGCGTGACGGTCGGTGCGGGCAGTTTCGCCCTGCGCGTCGAGGGCGCCGACCGCAGCCTGGACGATTATCGCGTGCCGCGGGAGACCGGGTCGCGGCACGTCGAAGGGTCGTATGCGGACAGTTCCGCGGTCAGCCTCGGCGCCTCGTTCATCGGCGAGAGCGGCTTTCTGGGTGCCGCCTACACGCGCCAGCGCAGCAGATACGGCCTGCCGGGGCACGAGCACGAATACGAGGACTGCCATCCGCACGGCACGCACCTGCACTGCGGCGGCCATGAGGAGGAGGAGCACGAGGAGGAAGGGCACGAGGGCGAGGAGGGGGACGACCATGACCACGACGAGGAAGGGCACGGCGTTCCCTACGTGAAGCTGCGCAGCGAGCGCGTCGACCTGCGCGGCGAATATCGGGACCCGCTGCCCGGGATAACCCAGGCGCGGCTGCGCGCCTCCTACACCGACTACCGCCACGACGAGATCGAGGACGGAGAGGTCGCGACGACCTTCAAGAACGAGGCCTATGACAGCCGCGTCGAGTTCCGCCACGCCCCGGTCTTCGGGCTGGACGGCGTGTTCGGCGCACAGTACGGCCTGAGTCGCTTCAGCGCGCTCGGCGAGGAGGCGTTCCTGCCGAAGAGCCGGACCGACACCGTCGCCCTGTTCGGGATGGAGACCTTCCGGCTCGACCCGGTGCGGTTCGAACTGGCGGTACGCCAGGAATGGCAGGGCGTCGATCCGGACAATGGCAGCACGGCGAAGCACGCGCCCTTCTCGGTGTCGGCGGCGGCAATCTGGGATATCGACGAAGCCTACTCGCTGGCGCTGACCCTGGCGCGGACGCAGCGCGCGCCGAACAACCAGGAACTCTACGCCGACGGCGTCCACCTGGCGACGAACACCTACGAGGTCGGCGACGCCGACCTGGGGAAGGAGACGGCGCGGTCGGTCGACCTGACCTTCCGCAAGCGGGCAGGCGACACGACCTTCTCGATCGGCGTCTATCACCAGGACTTCAAGGACTACATCTATGCGGACACGCTCGACCGGTTCGAGGATTTCCGCCTGATCCGGTACAGCGCCGCGGACGCCACCTTCACCGGCGTCGATGGCCTGATCCGGCAGGAGGTGTTCGAGGGCTTCGGCGTGTCGCTGTTCGGCGACTATGTGCGCGCCAAGCTGAAGGATGGCGAGGGCAACGTGCCGCGCGTGCCGGCCGGCCGCGCCGGCATCCGCTTCGACGGCCGCTACGGGCCGGTGTCGGGCGAACTCGAATACTACCGTACCTTCAGCCAGTCGAAGACGGCGGACTTCGAGAGTTCGACCGGCGGCTACGACACGGTCAACGCCACGGCGGCCTATGCCTTCTCGGTCGGGCCGACCGAAGCCGAGGCCTTCGTGCGGGCGACCAACCTGACCGACGAGCCGGCCTTCAACCACACCTCCTTCATCAAGGACGCGGCACCCCTGCGGGGGCGCAGCGTCCTCTTCGGCCTGCGGGGCGCGTTCTGAGGCGACGGTGGCGGGCGCGGCGCCGGTCGCCCCGCTTCACCCCGCGGGACGATGAGGGAGGTCGGTACCGCGCCCCGCCGGTGTGCGGGAAACGGCGGTCGAGCCGCGGTTGCCCCGTCCGGCGGGCGATGATATGAGCGGACATATACCTGTCGCCGCAGCGCGGCGGCAGGTCCCCCCGACCCGCTGCACCGACCCTTCACCCACCCTCTCCACCGACACGTCCCGTCATTCCCACCGCGCGGCGCACACGCCGCGGATCCCGTCGCGACCGGCGAACGCTCGTCCAGAAGCGCGCCGCCGCGGCCTCAATCATGGCCGCCCGCCGAAACGCGGGCGCCGGCTCTAGGAGGAGCACCCATGGCGATATCGAGACGAAACCTGTTCGGGCTGGCCCTGGCCGCCGCCGCGGCCTTTGGCGCGGCGCCGACCGTGGCGGCCGCGGCCGACTATCCGACGCGGCCGATCACGCTGATCGTGCCGTTCCCGGCCGGCGGCGGCACCGATACGCATCTGCGCGTGCTGGCCGACCTGGTATCCAAGGAACTCGGCCAGCCGGTGACGATCGAGAACAAGGGCGGCGCCTCGGGCACGCTCGGGCCGGCGACGATGGCGGCCACGGCGAAGCCGGATGGCTATACCATCTCGCAGATGCCGGCGACGCTCTACCGGCTGCCCTTCATCCAGAAGACCTCCTTCGACCCGAAGACGGACTTCACCTACATCCTGCAGCTCACCGGCTATGCCTTCGCGGTGGCGGTGAAGGCCGACGCGCCCTGGCAGACCTGGGACGAGTTGGTCGAGTACGCCAAGGCCAACCCCGGCAAGGTCAGCTACTCGTCGTCCGGCGCGGGCGGCACGCAGCACATCACGATGGAGCAGATCGCCAAGAAGCTGGGGATCAAGTGGATCCACGTCCCCTACAAGGGCGGCGGAGAGCAGAATGCGGCGCTGCTCGGCGGCCACACCTCGCTGAACGTGGCGAGCACGGGGACGCTGGGCGCACTGGCCGATGCGGGCAAGATCCGGATGCTGGTGATCTGGACGCCCGAGCGGCTGGAGCGCTTCCCGGACGTGCCGACGCTGCGCGAGGAAGGGATCGACATGGTCGTGACCTCGCCCTACGGCATCGGCGGTCCGGCCGGCATGGACCCGGCGGTCGTCAAGACGCTGCACGACGCCTTCCGCAAGGCGATGCAGCAGCCGGCGCACGCCGAGATCATGGCGAAGATCGGCTTCGTCGAGGACTATCTGGGCACGGACGACTACGAAAAGTTCGTGATGCAGTTCATCGGGGAGCAGAAGGCGATGGTCGAGGAACTGGGGCTGGCGAAGAAGTAGCCGCCGCCGTCCCAACGGCGCCGCGTCCGGCCTGGCGAAGCCGGCGGCGCCGCCTGAGCCCGGCGCCGAAGGGCGCCGCCTGAAGCTCGGTGCCGAAGGGCGCCGGGCCTCCGCCGGGAGTTCTCCATGCGTCCATCCGATATCGGCACGGGCCTGCTCGGCCTCGGCCTCGGCCTCTGGCTCGTCTATGAGGGGCGGGACATGGGCCTGGGCGACCTGCACGAGCCGGGTTCCGGCTTCATCCTCTTCTGGGTCGGCGCGCTCATGGCCGCGCTCTCGGCGCTGCTCGCCGGGTCGGCCGTCCTCGCGGGGGCCGGCGGTGCGGCGGGTGCGGACGGGTCGCCGTTCGGCGAACGCTGGCGGCGGGTGCCGCTGGTCCTGGCATATCTGGTCGTCTACTGCGCCCTGCTCGAGGCGGTCGGCTTCATCCTGCTGACGATCGCCCTGCTGTTCCTGCTGTTCCGGACGGTCGACCCGCAGTCCTGGACGAAGGCGGTACTCTATTCGGTGGCGATCACGCTGGCCGTCTACGTCCTGTTCGGCGTCGGTCTGGGCACGCAGTTCCCGGCCGGCCTGCTCGAACCGCTGCTGGTGGGCTGACCGATGGACATTCTCGGCATGCTGATGGCGGGGTTTGCCGTCGCCTTCGAACCGGCCAACCTCGCCTACTGTTTCGTCGGCGTGTTCATCGGCACGCTGATCGGCGTGCTGCCCGGCATCGGGCCGGTCGCGGCGATGTCGCTGCTGATGCCGATCACCTTCTACATCACGCCCGAGGCCGCCATCATCATGATGGCCGGCATCTATTACGGTTCGATGTACGGCGGCTCGACCACGGCGATCCTGGTGAACATCCCGGGCGAGGCGGCGTCGGTCGTCACCACGCTCGACGGCTATCAGATGGCGCTGCAGGGCCGCGCCGGCGTGGCGCTCGGCGTCGCGGCGATCGGCTCGTTCATCGCCGGCACGCTGGCGATCGTGGCACTGATGCTGGTGGCGCCGCCGCTCGCCGACTTCGCCGTCCGGTTCGGGCCGGCCGAATATTTCAGCCTGATGGTGTTCGGCCTCGCGATCCTCAGCTACGTGACGCACGGCTCGATCCTGAAGTCGCTGATGATGGCGTGCATCGGCCTCGCCCTCGGCCTCGTCGGCATCGACTCGATCACGGCGATGCCGCGGCTGACCTTCGACCGGCTGGAACTGGTCGACGGCGTCGGGCTGGTGCCGATGATCATGGGCCTGTTCGGCATCGCCGAGATCCTGTTCAACATCGAGGGCGCGCAGCAGCGCACCGTGGTGAAGACGCGGATCGGCAAGCTGCTGCCGACGGTGAAGGACTGGATCCAGTGCCGCTGGGCGCTGCTGCGCGGCTCGGCGATCGGCTTCGTGCTGGGCGTGCTGCCGGGGACTGGCTCGGTGATCTCGTCCTTCGTGTCCTATGCGGTGGAGAAGCGCTTCGCCGACGATCCGTCGCGCTTCGGCAAGGGCGCCATCGAGGGCGTCGCGGGTCCCGAGGCGGCCAACAACGCGGCCGCCGGCGGCGCCTTCATCCCGCTGCTGACCTTGGGCATCCCGACCGGCGTGGTGACGGCGCTGCTGCTCGGCGCCTTCATCATCCACGGCGTCGAGCCGGGGCCGCTGCTGATGGTCAACCACCCTGAACTGTTCTGGGGCGTGATCGCCAGCATGTATATCGGCAACGTGATGCTGCTGGTGCTGAACCTGCCGCTGATCGGGCTGTGGGTGCAGGTGCTGAAGGTGCCCTACCACATCCTGTTCCCGATGATCCTGCTGTTCTGCATGATCGGCGTGTACAGCGTGAACGGCTCGGTCTTCGACCTCTACGTGATGACCGGATTCGGCCTTTTCGGGTACCTGATGAAGAAGTTCGGCTTCGAGCCGGCGCCGCTCGTCCTGGCCTATGTCCTGGGCCCAATGCTGGAGAACAACCTGCGCAAGGCGCTGATCCTGTCGCAGGGCGACCTGACGACCTTCGTCACCAAGCCGATCTCCGCCGTCTGCCTCCTCCTGGCCGCGGCCCTGCTGCTCTCTGCGGTGCTGCCGGCGCTGCGCGCGCGGCGCGAGAAGATCGCCCTCGACGAGACCTGAACGCACGCGCAGGCGGGTCGACAGGCGCGGGCAGGGCGGACATGTTCTGCCACGCACGGAACGAGGAGAGACCAGGTCATGACCGACGCAGCGACCGCACCGGAGCAGCGATTCACCCTGCAGCTGAGGGCGGCGGCAGAGCCGGATTTCTCCGCCGCCACGGGGCACCGGTTCGCGCGCGACGTGGCGGACGCGACGATCCCGCCGGCTGTCTTCCGGCGCTATCTGGTGCAGGACTATTCCTTCCTGGATCATTTCGTCCGGCTGCTGGACGCGGCCATCGCGACGGCGCCCGAAGAGGCGGCGCGGCGGCGCTACACCGACTTCCGCGCCGCGGTGACCAGCGGCGAGAACACCTATTTCCTGCGTTCCTTCGCGGCGCTCGGCATCCCCGAGACGGAGTGGCGCGAGCCCGAGATCCTGCCGGTGACGCGGCGCTTCCACGAGATCATGGGCGAGGCGGCCCGCTCCGGCCGCTATGCACCGGTGCTGACGGTGCTGGTGGTGACCGAGTGGGTCTATCTGGACTGGGCGACGTCGGTGATGGACACGGTGCCGGACCAGTTCTGGTTCGCCGAATGGATCGACATCCACGCCAACCCGGACTTCCGCAGCTTCGTCGAGTGGCTGATCGCCGAACTGGACCGGCTCGGCCCGACGCTGTCGGACGCCGAGCGCGCCGAGGTCCGCGACCTGTTCGTGCGGACGTCCGCACTGGAGCAGGCGTTCTTCGATCAGGCCTATGGGTGACGGCGTGTCCCGTCCAGGGTGTGCCAGACTCTCTGCACACCTCCCCTTCTCGCCGTCATTGCGAACCGAAGGCGAAGCAATCCAGGGCCGGCGCGCAGGCTGAGGCCCTGGGCTGCTTCGGCGCTGCGCGCCGCGCAATGACGGGCGAGGGGTGGTGAGCGCGGCGGATCGTTTGTCCGGACCGTTGGGTGTCGCGTCGGGCCGCGGGGCGGCTTATAAGGCTTGATCGCGGGGGCGCCTGGAAAGGCGGCGCAGGCGGCCCCTCCGGCGTGACACCGACACGAGCCGTCCGGCAACGGGACCCATGGATTTCGCACTCACCGACCAGCAGCAGCAGATCAAGGATTCCATCGTCAAGCTCTGCGAGAATTTCGGGCCGGACTACTGGCTGGAGCGGGACAACGAGGGCGGCTATCCCGAGGAATTCTACCAGGCGATGGCGAAGGACGGCTGGCTGGGCATCGCCATGCCGGAGGAGTATGGCGGAGCCGGCCTGGGCATCACCGAGGCGGCGATCATGCTGCAGGCGATCGCCCAGTCGGGTGCCGCGCTGTCGGGTGCCTCGGCGATCCACATCAACGTCTTCGGGCCGCACCCGATCGTCGTGCACGGCACGCCCGAGCAGAAGCAGCGCTGGCTGGTGCCGCTGATCAAGGGCGAGGAGAAGGCCTGCTTCGGCGTGACCGAGCCGGACGCCGGCCTGAACACCGCCGCCATCAAGACGCGCGCCGTGTGGGACGGCGACAAGTATGTCGTCAACGGCCGCAAGATGTGGACAACCACGGCGCAGGAGGCGAAGAAGATCCTGCTGCTGGCGCGGACCACGCCGCGCGAGGAATGCAAGCGGCGGATGGACGGCATCAGCCTGTTCTACACCGACCTGAACCGCGACCATGTCGAGATCCGCGAGATCGCGAAGATGGGGCGCAAGGCGGTCGATACGAACGCCCTGTTCATCGACAACCTGCCCGTGCCGAAGGAGGACCTGATCGGCGAGGAGGGCAAGGGCTTCTACTACCTGCTCGACGGCCTGAACCCGGAGCGCATCCTGATCGCCGCCGAGGCGATCGGCATCGGCCGGGTGGCGCTCGACCGTGCGGCGCGCTATGCCCGCGAACGCGTCGTCTTCGACCGGCCGATCGGCCAGAACCAGGGCATCCAGCATCCGCTGGCCGAGGCCTGGGCGAAGCTCGCGGCGGTCGAGGCGCTGATGTTCAAGGCGGCCTGGCTGTACGACACCGGACAGCCCTGCGGCGCCGAGGCGAACGCCGCGAAGTACCTGGCCGGCGAGTTCGGCTTCGAGGCGTGCGAGCGCGCGGTCCTGACGCACGGCGGCATGGGCTATGCAAAGGAGTTCCACGTCGAGCGCTACATGCGCGAGATCATGATCGCCCGCATCGCGCCGATCAGCCGGGAACTGGTGCTGTCCTACCTGGCCGAACGGGTGCTCGATCTGCCGAAGTCGTACTGACGGGCAGCACGGCCGGGAACAGGCCGCGCCGCCGAAGAGGAGGAAGGTGCCCATGTCCGCGCTTCACGACATCGCCGAAAAGCACCTCGTCCGCTATGGCGGCGCCTTCGCCGAGGCGATCATCGAGCGGGCGAAGGGGACCGTCCTCTATACGACCGACGGCCGCGAGATCCTGGATTTCACCTCCGGCCAGATGAGCGCGATCCTGGGGCACGCCAATCCGGAGGTGCTGAAGGCGATCCGCGAGGCGTCCGAGACGGTGGCGCACCTGCATTCCAGCCAGCGCTCGCCCGCCGTCATCCGGCTGGCCGAGAAGCTGGCGGCGCTGCTGCCGCCCAGCCTGTCCAAGGCGATGTTCCTGTCGACCGGCGGCGAGGCGAACGAGTGCGCCATCCGCATGGCCAAGCTCTATACCGGCGGCTTCGAGATCGTCGGATTCGACCGGGCGTGGCACGGCATGACCGGCGGTGCGGCCTCCACCACCTATACCGGCGGCCGGCGCGGCTACGGCCCGGCCATGGCGGGATCGATGGTGCTGCCGACCCCGGACCGCTACCGCTCGCGCTTCGTGCGCGACGGGCATTACGACTGGGAGGCGGAGCTCGACATGGGCTTCGACATGATCGACCGGCAGTCGGTGGGGGCGCTCGCGGCGGTCATCATCGAGCCGATCCTGTCGAGCGGCGGCATCGTCGAGATTCCCGACGGCTATCTGGCGAAGCTGAAGGCGAAGTGCCGCGAACGGGGCATGCTGCTGATCCTGGACGAGGCGCAGACCGGCATCGGCCGGACGGGCACGAACTTCGCCTTCGAGCGCGACGGCGTGGCGCCCGACATCCTGACCCTGTCGAAGACGCTGGGCGCCGGCCTGCCGCTGTCGGCGGTGATCACCAGCCCCGAGATCGAGCAGCGCTGCCACGCGCGCGGCTTCCTGTTCTTCACGACGCACGCCAACGACCCGCTGCCGGCGGCGGTCGGCCTGTGCGTGGTCGAGGCGCTGGTGCGCGACGGCCTCGCGGCGCGGGCGAAGGAACTGGGCGCCCATATGAAGCAGGGCTTCCTCGACCTGCAGCAGAAATACGAGGCGATCGGCGATGTGCGCGGCCGCGGCCTGATGGTCGGCGTCGAACTGGTCGAGGACCGGCAGACGCGCAAGGCCGCCACCGGCCTGTGCGACCGGGTCACCGACCTGTGTCTCGCCTATGGCGTGAACATGAACATCGCGCGGCTCGGCAGCCTCGCCAGCGTCTTCCGGGTGGCGCCGCCGCTGACGGTGTCGAAGGACGAGATCGACCGGATGCTGGGCATCTTCGACCGCGCGCTGGGCGAGGCGACCGGGCGGCGGTCGGCGGCATAGGCTGGGAGCGCGGGCGTCCCGCCCGCCTCTCTCGTCATGTTTGACGTTCCATGCGGGCGGGACGCCCGCGCTCCGAAGGGGGATCCATCCATGCAGGACGACGAGATCATGGAGCTGGCGCGCGGCGTCGGGCTGGAGAAGGCGGCGGCGCGGTTCCGCGGCGACCTGGAGAAGGCGGTGAGCTTCTCGCGCAGGCTGAAGGACGAGATGCCGCGCGACTTCGACCTCGCCGAGGAGCCGGCGCACGTGCTGCGCCTGAAGGCGGAGCGCTGAGATGACCGATCTGCCGTTCCTGACCGTCGCCGAGGCGTCGGATCTCATCCGCACCAAGACGCTCTCGCCGGTCGAGTATGCCGAGGCGCTGTTCGCCCAGGTCGACCGCTACAACGCGGCGCTCGACGCCTTCATCCTGCCGATGCGCGACGTGGCCATGGCCGAGGCGAAGCGCGCGCAGGAGGAGGTGGCGGCCGGCAACTGGCGGGGGCCGTTCCACGGCGTGCCCTACGGCCTGAAGGACATCGTCGACGTCGAGGGCGTGCCGACCACGGCGCATTCGAAGATCCTGGAGGGCAACGTCGCCAAGCGCGACGCGGCGGTGACGCGCGCCCTGCGCGGTGCCGGCGGCGTGCTGATGGGCAAGCTGTCGACGCACGAGTTCGCCATCGGCGGACCGTCGCGCGACCTGCCCTGGCCGCCGGCGCGCAATCCGTGGAATCGGACCTGCCATCCGGGCGGCTCGTCGAGCGGGTCGGGGGCGGGCATCGCGGCGGGCTTCTTCCCGGCGGCGATCGGCACGGACACGGGCGGGTCGGTGCGCAACCCGGCATCGCAGTGCGGCATCGTCGGGCTGAAGCCGACCTATGGCCGGGTCAGCCGAGCGGGCGTCGTGCCGCTGTCCTTCAGCCTCGACCATGTCGGGCCGATGACGCGCACGGTGGAGGACAACGCGCTGATGCTGAACGTGATCGCCGGGCACGACCCGTCCGATCCGGGCAGCGCGCCGGAGCCGGCCATCGACTACACCGCCGGGATGAAGGACGGGGTGAAGGGGCTGCGCATCGGCGTGGTGCGGCGCTTCTACGCGAAGGACATGGTGGCCGACGCCGAGATGGCGGCGTCGATCGAGGCGGCGGTCGAGACGCTGGCCGGCATGGGCGCCAGCGTGACGGAGATCGACCCGGGACCGCTGCAGGAATACGCGACGGTCAACCGCATCATCCTGCAGTGCGAGGCCTTCGCCATCCACGAGAAGTGGCTGACCGAGCGGCCGGAGGATTATGGTGCGCGGGCGCGCGAGCGGCTGATGGCCGGCGCCTTCTACCGCGCCGTCGACTATGTCCAGGCGCTGCGCATGCGCGGGCGGCTGATCGCGCGCTTCGCCGAGGCGATGCGCGACGTCGACGTGGCGATCACCGCCTCCAGCATGGAGCCGGCCTGCGACCTGGAAGACGACGCGCTGGTCGACCGGACCTATCCGCGGCAGGCGCGGCAGGCGATCAACGTGACGGGCGATCCGGCGCTGGCGCTGCCGACCGGCCTGTCGTCCGCAGGCATGCCGCTGTCGATGCAGATCATCGGCCGGCCGTTCGCCGAGGCTATGGTCTACCGGGTCGGCTATGCCTACGAGCAGGCTGCGGGCTGGCATCTGCGCCGTCCGCCGCTGGAGGCGCTGGCCGCCTGACGGAGACGCTGGCCGCCGGGGGAAAGCAGAGGGTCGCGGTGGTGCCGTGGCCCTCGCGGCTCTCCACCGACAGGCCGCCGTCGTGCAGCTTCATCAGCTCGCGTACCAGCGCCAGGCCGAGGCCAGTGCCGCCGGTGGCGCGCCGGCGCGGGTCGTGCGCCTGGTAGAAGGGCTCGCCGATCCGCGCCAGGCCTTCCGCCGGGATGCCGACGCCGGTATCCGACACGGCGATGTCGATGCCGCGGTCGTCCCGGACCCGCACCCGGGCACGGATGGTGCCGGCCGCGGTGAATTTCAGTGCGTTGGAGACGAGGTTCATCAGCATCTGGCGCAGGGCGCGCGGGTCGGCCTTCAGGGCGGGCGCGTCGTCCGGGCACTCCCAGGAGACGCTGAGCGCCCGGCGCCGCGCCTCGGGGCCGAACATGCGCAGTTCGTCGGACAGGAAGCGCCGCAGGTCGACCGGCTCGGGATGCAGCTTCAGGGCGCCGGCCTCGACCTTGCTGAAGTCGAGAAGGTCGTTGATCAGGGCCAGCAGATGCTCGCCGGAGCGCAGGATGTCGTCGGCATAGTCGACATAGGGTGCCGCGCCGAGCGGGCCGAAGACCTGCTGGCGCATCATGTCGGCGAAGCCGATGATCGCGTTCAGCGGCGTGCGCAGCTCGTGGCTCATGTTGGCGAGGAAGGCTGACTTGGCCTCGCTGACCAGCCGCAGCCGCTCCGAGGTCTCCGACAGTTCCTGCTGCAGCCGCTTCTGCTCGCTGATGTCGACGCGCAGGGTGACCTGCATGCCGCTCGGCGTCTTCATCCGGCGCAGCAGGTGCCACTCGCCGGAGGGCAGCCGCCGCTCGCTCGGACGGTCGTTGGGTGCGCGGAACTCGGCCAGGCGGCGGGCGGTGAAGCCGGCGGGATCCTGGTAGGCCTGCTGCTCGACATAGATCCGGGCGGCGATCGTGCGGCGGATCATCTCCTCGAACTTCAGCCCCGCCAGTTCTTCTTCGGGCGGGTGGTTGGGGTAGAGTTCGTGGAAGCGGCGGTTGCCGAAGACGTAGCGCTCCTCGGCGTCGTAGACGACCAGCGACGCGTCGATGCTGTCGAGGATTTCGGCGAGGATCTCCGGGTCGGCGCGCGGTGCCGACGGCGCGGCTGGGCGAAGCTCCAGCGCCCAGCCGCCGTTGGAGAGGCGCCGCGCCGTGACGGCGCAGCCGCTGGCGGTGCGGGTCGTGCGCCCGTCCTCGATGCCGGTGACCGTGGACGCGACCGCCGCCGCGACGGCGGCATCCTCGGCCGCCACGCCCAGAAGGTCCGGGCAACGGTCGGTATAGGCCACCACCGTGCAGGCGTCGTCCAGCAGCACCGTCCCTCCGGACCGGTTCTCGGCAGTCGGCTGCTCCGGGGTACCCATGACCATGAATGAACGGCTTTTTGCTTGAACGCGGAAGAGCAATCTCACAGCGAGATTGTATCGGAAGTTAACGCGCGACATGCCTTTTCGTCGCGGACCCGCGGGGATCCGTCCGGGTCTTTGGGGTCGCCGCTCCGCCCGGACCGCGGACGGCCGCGGCTGGCGGTTCCGCGCCGGCTGGCCGATACTCGTCCGCGCAACCCGAACGACGAGAGAAGCGGGAGGACGAGATGGATTTCGGCGTCGCCTATTTCCCGACGGACTATTCGATGAAGCCGGCCGACATGGGGCGGGCGCTGGAGGAGCGAGGGTTCGAATCGCTCTGGGTGGCGGAACATTCGCACATCCCGCTGACCCGAAAGTCGCCCTTCGGCGGCGGCGGCGACCTGCCGAAGCAGTATTACGACGTGATGGACCCCTTCGTGGCGCTGGCGACGGTCGCCTCGGTGACGACGAAGCTGAAGCTGGGCACCGGCATCTGCCTCGTCGTGCAGCGCGATCCGATCCAGACGGCGAAGGAGGTGGCGAGCCTCGACCAGCTGTCGAACGGCCGCTTCGTCTTCGGCATCGGCGGCGGCTGGAACCAGGACGAGATGGAGGACCACGGCACGGTCTTCGAGACGCGATTCAAGCTGATGCGCGAGCGCATCGAGGCGATGAAGGAGATCTGGACCAAGACGAAGCCGGAATATCATGGCGACCTGGTCGACTTCCCGCCGATGATGACCTGGCCGAAGCCGGTGCAGAAGCCGCACCCGCCGATCATCGTCGGCGGCGCCTTCCCGCACGCCGCCAAGCGCGCCCTGCGCTACGGCGACGGCTGGATGCCGCTCGGCAGCCGCGGCACCGACCTCGCCGAGACCTTCCCCCGCTTCCGCCAGATGGCGGCGGAGGCGGGGCGCGACCCGGCGTCGCTGGAACTGGTCGCCTACCAGACGGCGCACGAGAGCGACCGGGTGAAGCGCCTGACCGAGGCGGGGGCGACGCGCATCTGCTTCAGCGTGCCGCCGCTGCCCGACGCGGAGATGCTGCCGAAGCTGGACGAACTGGCGAAGGTGGCGGGGCTCTGACGACGCCCTCCCGGACGACGCCCTCGGGGACGAAGTCGGAGAAGAAGAAGAAGGGCGGCGCCGCTGCGCCGCCCTTCCTTTTCCCGCTCGACCCGATCAGGCCGTCATCAGCAGGAAGCGGACGTGCTTGTCGTACTGGGACAGCACGTCGCCGATGATCTGCTCCTTAGTGTAGCCCATCACGTCGTAATGCTGCGGGCCCTCGAGCAGGCGGACGTCGGCGCGGTAGTAGCGCCGCGTCTCCTCCGCCCGGCGCCGGGCGCGCGTGTCGGGCACGGCGAAGGCGGGTGCCGAGTAGCCGTGCGCCCGGACGACGTAGAGGAATTCGCGGGCACCCTCGTGGTTGACGGTAAGGGAGACCTCGCGCTCGCCGACGTCGATGACGGGCTTCAGGGTCGTCTGCTCGAGTTCCTGCGCCACCTCGCGCAGCGCCGGCTCGACCGTGTCCCGCAGGAAACGTTCGACCTCCTCGCGACGCGGATAGGTGACGATGGTCTTCAGCCATTGCTGCCAGGGCACGGCGGCGCCGCGGATATGGATGGCCGGCGGCATCTCCAGCACGACCTGGCGCTGCGCCTCCATGCGCAGGCCGCGCAGCAGCCCATAGCAGACGAACAGCATGACGAAGGCGAACGGCAGGGCCGCCGCGATCGACGCGGTCTGCAGCGCCTGCAGGCCGCCCGCCAGCAGCAGGACCGCGGCGACGAGCCCCTCGGTGGTGGCCCAGAAGATCCGCTGCCAGACCGGCGGGTCGTCGATGCCGCCCGACGTGATGGTGTCGATGACCAGCGAGCCCGAGTCCGATGAGGTGACGAAGAAGGTCACGACCAGGATGGTGGCGATCAGCGAGGTGACGCCCGACCAGGGGAAATATTCGAGGAAGTGGAAGAGGGCGGTCGGCACGCTGTCGGCGACGGCGGCGGCCATCGCCCCGTCGGCGATGCCGAGGTCGAGGTCGAGCGCCGTGTTGCCGAAGAAGGTGAGCCACATGAAGGTGAAGCCGACCGGCACCAGCATCACGCCGAGCACGAACTCGCGGATGGTGCGGCCGCGCGAGACGCGGGCGATGAACATGCCGACGAAGGGCGACCACGCGATCCACCACGCCCAGTAGAACAGCGTCCAGCCGCCGATCCAGGTGTTCGGCTCGTAGGCGTAGAGCCGGAACGTCATGTTCACGACGTTGCTGAGATACGCGCCGATGTTCTGGACCAGCGCCTGGAACAGGAAGAGCGTCGGCCCGACCGCGACGACGAACAGCATCAGGGCGAGGGCGAGGATGAGGTTCAGTTCGCTGAGGCGGCGGATGCCGACGTCGAGGCCGGCGACCACCGAGATGGTGGCGAGGACGGTGATGATGGCGATCAGCACCAGCTGGACGCCCACCGTCTCCGGCACGCCGAAGAGGTAGGTGAGGCCGGCGTTGATCTGCAGCACGCCGAGGCCGAGCGAGGTCGCCACGCCGAACATCGTGCCCAGCACGGCGAAGGTGTCGACGAGATGGCCCCAGCCACCCCGGATACGCTCGCCGATGATGGGATAGAGCGCGGAGCGGACCGTGAGGGGCAGGCCATGCCGGAACGAGAAGTAGGCGAGAGACAGGCCGATGACCGCGTAGATCGCCCAGGCGTGCAGGCCCCAGTGGAAGAAGGTGATGACCATCGCCTGGCGCGCCGCGTCGATGGTGCCGCCCTCGCCGACCGGCGGCGTGGTGTAGTGCATGATCGGCTCGGCCACGCCGAAGAACATGAGGCCGATGCCCATGCCGGCGCTGAACAGCATCGCGAACCAGGAGAGGTAGGTGTAGTCCGGCGTTGAATCGTCCGGGCCGAGCCGGACGTTGCCATGCGTGCTGAGCGCCAGCCCGAAGGCGAACACGATGAAGATCGCCACGGTCAGGACGTAGAACCAGCCGAACGTCGCGACGATCCAGTCCTGTACGGAACTGAACACATCGCTGGCGAGCTCGGGCATTGCAGCACCGAAGACGACAAATAGCACGATCAGGATGGCCGACCCGAAGAAGACGGGTGCACATATCTGATAGGCGGGCTTTTCCGCCGCTGGTTCGGCTTCGGTGGCCATTCCGGCTCTCCCCTTTCGTCTCGGCATGACTGTCCGACAGTCTGGACTCCCGGACTCGCGGGGTCGACCCGTAATCGCCCCCGAAACCTGGAACGTCTCAGCGGCGAAATCGTGCGAGCCGACAGCCGGCTTCGGAAAGATCGGCGGGGAATCGATCGCCGGCAAAGTAGTCGAGTTCGTCGCGTCGCCTGTCTGTCACCTCGTCGAGTTCGCCGAGGCCGGCGTCCGGGATGCCGGGATGGCACATGACCAGCGGCAGAGGCCCCGGATACATGAGGAATCGGCGGAAGATCGCGCCGAAATCTTCGTCGGGGCGGAAGCCGTTCACGCCGGCGAAGCCCCGGTTCGTCGCGATGCCGGCCGCCGCGCAGCGCCGCACCAGTCCGCGCGACAGCACGGACAGAAGCAGCGCCTTCGGCGCGGCGACACGGCGGCCGAGAATCGCGGGGAGTCCTTCGGCGCAGGAGCGGACATAGAGCCGCCGCGGGTCGAGGCGGCGGCGGACGAGGTCGAGCACGACGTCGCGGACGCCCGGCAGGATGTGGACGTGCTGGTGCCCGTCGAGGAAATCCGGCGGCCGCCCCGTCGCCGCGAGGAACGCGTCGAGCTGGCGCTCCAGTTCGGCAGCGATCTCGGGCTCGTCCAAGCGGCGGGCCATCGCGGCGCGCATGAGCGTGCCGATGTCCGGGAGCCGTCCGTCCGGCGCGAGCCGCGGCATCGGCCCGAGCGGCGCGAGGCGGGTGAGGGTCAGGTGCAGGCCGATATCGGCGCGGCCGGAGAGGCCGGCGAGGTCGCCGGCGGCGGCCGGCCACGCGGACGCGACGCTCATGCAGCTGGTCGCGGAGAGGCGCCCGGCGGCGAGCAGATCGGCTATTCCGCGACTGACCCCGGCGGTCAGACCGTAGTCGTCGGCGCACAGTATGACGGGACGTGCATCGGACATTGCGAATCGACTTGAAAGCAACGGGAGCCTGGGTCAGCTATTACCGCCATCGCACCCGCATGCGCCAGGAACAGAGCGCGACGCGGGGCGGGGGGCGGCAGCGGCACATGCTTTCGATCGTCATTCCGGCGAAGAACGAGGCGGGGAACGTCGACGCGCTGGTGGCCCGCTTGCGACCGGTCCTCGACGCCCTCGGCATGGCGTCCGAGGTGATCTTCGTCGACGACGGCAGCACAGACGCCACGGTCGAGCGGGTGCGGGCGTGCCGGCGCGACGACCGCCGAATCAAGCTGCTCGGCCTGTCGCGCAATTTCGGCAAGGACATCGCCATCGCCGCCGGCCTGCGCCACGCCTCGGGACAGGCGGTGGTGCTGATGGACGCCGACCTGCAGCACCCGCCGGAACTGCTGCACGAGCTGGTCGCGCGGTGGCGCGAAGGCTTCGAGGTGGTCTATGCCCAGCGGCGCGACCGCGCCTATCAGTCCGCGGCGCAGCGCTGGAGCAGCCGGCTGTTCTATCGCCTGTTCGCGCGGATCGCGGAGATCGACCTGCCGCAGGGCGTCGGCGACTTCGCGCTGTTCGACCGCAAGGTGGTGCGGGCGCTGAACGCGATGCCGGAGCGCACCCGCTTCGCCAAGGGGCTCTACGCCTGGGTCGGCTTCCGTCAGTGCGGAGTGCCCTTCGACATCGGCGAGCGCCATTCCGGCCGGACGACGTGGAGCTTCTGGAAGCTCTGGCTGTTCGCGCTGGACGGGCTGACCGCCTTCAGCACCATGCCGCTTCGGGTCTGGTCCTATGTCGGGCTCGCGGTGTCGGCGGTGGCACTGATCTTCGGTGTCTGGATCCTGGTGAAGACCCTGGTGCTGGGGGTCGAGGTGCCCGGCTATCCGTCGCTGATGGTGGCGGTGAGCCTGTTCGCCGGCATCCAGCTCATCACCCTCGGGGTGCTCGGAGAATATCTCGGCCGGATATTCACCGAAGTGAAACGGCGGCCGCTGTATCTGGTGCGCGAGGCGATCGGCCTGGAACCGGAGGCACCGGAGGTCTGGACCGGCGCAGCGGCCCCGGCCGCCCAGCACCACACGAGCCCCTGACCTCACCGTCCCCCGAACGCACCGCCGAGCCGCACAGCCCCATGCACGCACCGGCCCTCGCCAGTCCCGATCCGCTGCTGCGCCCGACGACGTGCGACTGGCCGCTGTGGGCGTCGCTCGCCTCGGTCGCGGGGATATGGGCGTTCCTCGCCTGGCCGTGGCTGGTCGACGGGCTGATCATCCCCTGGGACGCCAAGAACCACTTCTACCCGCTGCTGCGCTTCGTCGCGCAGTCGCTGCACGACGGCCAGTCGCCGGCCTGGAACCCGTACCACATGGGCGGATATCCGATGATCTCGGATCCGCAGTCGATGCTGTTCTCGCCGCTGATGCTGGGTCTGGCGGCGCTGGTGGAGCGGCCGTCCATGCGCATGGTCGACGCGGCACAGCTGCTGCACCTGCTGATCGGCGGCATCGGGATCGTCCTGCTCTGCCGCAGCCACCGGTGGATCGCGCCTGCCGGGCTGCTGGCGGCAACGGTCTACATGTTCGGCGGGTCGGCGGCGGCGCGGCTGCAGCACACCGGGATCATCCTGAGCTACGGCTGGCTGCCGCTGGCCTTCTGGCTGCTGAAGGAGACGGTAGACCGGTCGGAGGCGGGCCGGCGGAGCGTCGGGTGGGCCGCCGGCTTCGGCCTCGTCGCCGCGGTCATGGCGGCGAACCGCGACCAGATCGCCTTCCTGGCCTGCATGACCATGGTCGCCTACGTTGCCCACCGCGCGGCGACGGCGGCCGACCTGCGCGCTTTCGCGAACGCCTGCTGGCGTCCCGGGCTCACCGCGATCGCGACCGGCATCGCCGTGCTGGCGCTGCCGGTGCTGCTCACCCTGCAGTTCCTGGGTCTCAGCAACCGGCCGGAAATCTCCTTCGATCTCGCGATCACCGGCTCGCTCAACCCGGTGAACTTCATCACGGCGCTGGTGCCCGACTACTTCAAGTCGCTGAACGGCTTCTCCGGCTATTGGGGACCCGGCGGACTGCCCTGGGCGGAACGCGACTGGACCGACCGGGCGACCGACTATCTCTATCTGGGCATCCTGCCGGTGGTGCTCGTGCTGCGCTACGGCGTCCTCGCCGGCTGGCTGGCGGCGCGGGAGGTGCGTTTCTACGCCGGCGTCCTGGTCGTCATGATCTTCTACGCCGTCGGGAGCCACACGCCCGTCTTCGAATTCCTCTACGAGGCCGTACCCGGCGTCGATCTCTACCGGCGGCCGGCCGACGCCACCTTCCTGGTCGGCTTCGCGCTGGCCCTGTGCGCGGGATACCTGCTGCACCGGCTGGCGGCGGGCGACACGGGACGGCTGCGCCGGCCCGCCCTGACGATCGGCGCGGTGGCCGCGGTCGCCGCGACCGGCTTCGCCGGCTGGCTGGCCTGGACTCATGGCGAGCTTCACTGGGCGCTTCTCCAGATGACCGAGGCGGCCCTCTGGATCGCCGTCGCCGCGGGCATCGCGGCCCTCGTCGCCCGGTCGGGTTCGGGCGGGCACGCCGCGTTGGGCCTGGCACTGACGCTGCTCGTTCTCGACCTGCGGCTCCACAATTCCGGCACGGTCCTGAACGCCCATTCGCCCGACACGGTGGCCACGTTCGAGGCGCCGGAGGGCGACGTCGTGGCCGGCGTGCTGCAGGAATATCTGAGCACCGCCGAGGAACGCGGCGGCGGGCCGTACCGCGCCGAGGTGATCGGCCTGGGCGGCGCCTGGCAGAACGCGCCGATGGTCTTCGATATCGAATCGACGCTGGGCTACAACCCGCTGCGTCTCGAAGCCTACGAGGAGGCGACGGGGGCGACGGAGAGCTCGCACATGTCGAAGCGGCGCTTCTCCAAGCTGATGGGCAGCTACCGCTCGACGCTGGCGAACATGCTGGGCATCCGCTTCATCTGTACGGCCGCGCCGATCGAGACGCTGGACCCGAGCCTGAAGCCGGGCGACATGCGCCTGGTCGACCAGATCGGCCGCGTGCGGATCTACGAGAACGCCGGCGCCATGCCGCGGGCGATGCTGGTGCCGCGGGCGATCGCCGCCGACGCCGAGAAGATCCTGCGTTCCGGCGTGATGCCGCCGCTCGACTATCGCGCGACGGCGCTGATCGAGGACCTGCCGCCGTCCTGGACGAACCCGCCGCCGGCCGGCCGCGCAGCGGCCGTTGGGGGCAGGGCCTCCATCGGCGGCGCGCCCATCGGTGGTGCAATGGCCGGCAGCGCGACGGTGGTCGACTATTCCAACACGGAGGTGCGTGTCGAGGTGAACGCGGCGCAGCGGTCGTTCCTGGTGCTCAACGACCTCTGGTATCCGTCCTGGCGGGCCTATGTGGACGGCGAGGAGCGGCCGATCCACCGGGCCAACGTGCTGTTCCGCGCCGTCGAGGTGCCGCCGGGCCGGCATACGGTGGTGTTCAGCTTCGAGCCCTTCGCCCTGGAGAATCTGATCGCGGCGCTGGTGTCGGTGGAAGACAAGGTCCGATGAGCGGCTGCAGCGAATGAGCGGCTGGCTCGCCTTCTGGAACCGGCCGCACCGGATCTACGTCAACGACACCCATCTGCGCGTGCACTATCGCCGGGTGGCCGACGACCTGATCGCCGTCGTGCCGGACGGTGCCGCGGCGGTCCTGGACTATGGCTGCGGGCTGGCACTGGAGGCGGCGCGCGTCGCGGAACGGGTGGAACGGCTCTACCTCTACGACGCGGCGGAGGCGGTGCGGGCGCGGCTGGCGGCGCTGCACGGCGGGAGCGGGCGCATCGCCATCCTCGATGAGGCGGGACTCGCGACCCTGCCCGAGGGTAGCATCGACCTGATCATGGTAAACTCGGTCGTCCAGTATCTCTCGCGCGACGAACTCGCCGCACTGCTGGTCCGGGCGCGCGGCCTGCTGCGGCGCGACGGCCGGCTGGTGGTCGCCGACGTGATCCCGCCGGACGGAAACGTCGCGGCGGACGTCGCCTCGCTGCTGCGCACCGCGCGGCGCGGTGGCTTCCTTCTGGCGGCGCTGGGCGGGCTGGCGGCGACGGCGGTCTCGGACTACGGCCGGATGCGGCGCACGCTGCGCCTGTCGCACTATGCGCCGGACGCGTTCCTGGCGCTGGCGGCGGAGCACGGATTCGGCGGGGTGCGCGAGGACCGCAACCTGGGCTTCAATCCGCGGCGGATGACCTTCACGCTCCGGCCGACGGCCTGAGGCGGGGGAGCGGCATGAGGGCCTGGGCGCCGAAGCGCCTGTTCCGCGACGTCTCCTGGTTCCTGGTCGCAGGACTGGCCGCCGCGGTCGTGCAGTATGGCAGCCTGCTGCTGTTCGCCGAACTGGCCGACCTGGACCCGGTGCTGGGCTCGTTCCTCGCCTTCGTCGCCGGCGGCGTGGCGAGCTACCTGCTGAACCACCGCTTCACCTTCAACGCGACCAGCCGGCACAGCGAGGCCGCGCCGCGCTTCTTCTTCCTGGCGGGGCTCGGCCTGGTGCTGAACACGCTGCTGATGGCGCTGCTGGTGAAGGTGCTGGGCCTGCACTACCTTCCGTCGCAGATCTTCACCACGGGTGTGCTGATGGTCTGGAACTTCGTCGCCTATCGCATCTTCGCCTTCCGCTGAGGTGGCCGCGATGGAAACGCGCATCTATTCCGGCTCGTCCTTCGAGCGCGACCTGAACTATGCCCGCGCCGTGGTCGACGGCGATTGGGTCCACGTCTCCGGCACCACCGGCTTCGACGCCGCGACGATGAGCTTCGCCGAGACGGTCGAAGAACAGGCCGAACAGTGCTTCGCGACGATCGCCGCCGCACTGGCCGAGGCCGGCAGCGGCATGGAGAAGGTCGTGCGCTGCCGCGTCTACGTGACCAGCGCCGAAGACTTCGAGCGCGCCAAGCCGGTGCTGGCGAAGCACTGGGCCGCCTGCCGCCCGGCCGCCACGGCGGTGGTGTGCGGCCTCATCGATCCGCGCATGAAGATCGAGATCGAGGTCACGGCGCGTCGCTGAACGTCCGCCGCGGCCGGGCGGAGCGTATCGACCCGTTGTGATGCACGTCATCGCGGCGGCGATCATGCGTTGTGGGGCGCAGGTGCCGACTGGTACATCGATAGCGGCGATGCGGTAACCGCCGGCGTGTGACGGAGGCGAGCATGCGGATCTTTCCCACCCTTCTCGCCGGCCTGCTGGTCTTCGGGTCGGCCTCCGTGGCCGCGGCACAGCAGGCGCAGCGGTTCAGACCGGTCGCGATCATGGATCCGTCGGGTTTCGAACGGCCGATGCCGGCGGCGCACATCATGATTCCCGCGGACTGGCAGGCGCAGGGCGGCGTGCGCTGGAACCCGCAGGCGCCGTGTCAGAGCGACGTCGTGCAGCATCAGTGGAGCGCCACCGACCCCAGCGGCCGCTTCGGCGTGGAAGTCCTGCCGACGACGGGATGGCAGTGGTCGACGCTGCCCTACCCGCTGCCCGGATGCGACAATCTGATGGTCCGCTCGGTGCAGGAGTATCTGCAGGCGCTGGTCCAGGTCATGCGCCAGGGCGCGACAGTACTGGACTTCCGGCCCCGTCCGGACCTGGTGGCCGAATTGGCCCCGGTCGCTGGCGCCATGCAGGCGGGCGACCCGAACAGACGCAGCTGGTTCGAGGCCGGCGACATCCTGATCGGTTACCAGGGCCCATCCGGCCCGATGCGTGAAATGATCGGCGCGGTGGTGCTGTTCAACGTCATGCAGATGCCGGGCCTGCAGGGGACCGATGCGTTCGTGATGGGCATCAGCCTGCCGAGCTTCGCCGCGCGCGCACCGGAAGGCCAGCTGGACTTCCAGCTGGCCGACACGATCCGGCGTTCGTTCAAGCCGGACCCGGAATGGTCGAGGCGCCGGCAGGAGGGCCAGCGGGCGGTGGCGGAAATCAACGCCCGCGGCGCCAGGGACCGCGCACGGCAGAACGCCGAGGCGCAGGCGCGCATCGGGCGGACCTACGGCGAGATCGGCGACATCATCAACCAGGGCTACAAGGACCGCCAGGCGATGATCGACCGCGGCCAGGAGAGCTGGTCGCTGATGACGCGCGAGCAGGAAGTCTATCGCGATCCCATGGCGTCGGGCGGACAGGTGGAACTGCCGAACACCTACAACCACGCCTGGCGCCTGCAGGACGGCACCTACATGATGACCGACAATCCCAACCTGAACCCCAACGTCGACATGGGGGTCGCCGCGGAGCGGCTGCAGCGGGCGCGGTAGGCGCCCGCGGCGGCGATCAGGGGCGCATGCCGATGGGCCGCGGGCCCGGCGTGCGCAGGGGCTCGGCGAGGTTGGCGAAGTCGCAGAGCAGGCGGCGCGTGTCGCGCGGGTCGATGATCTCCTCGATCCAGAAGGTCTCGGCCGTGCGGAAGGGCGAGCGCAGGAGGTTGAGGCGCTTCTCGATCTCCTTCAGCTTCGCCACCGGATCGGCGGCGGCCTCGATCTCGGCGCGATACGCCGCCTCGATGCCGCCCTCCAGCGGCAGCGAGCCCCACCAGGCCGACAGCCAGGCGTAGCGCACGGCGTAGCGGCTCGACGGCTGGTGCGCGCTGCCGGCGACGCCGAAGGCGCTGCGCACGATGATCGAGCACCAGGGGACGGTCGACTGGTTGATCGCCGTCATGGTGCGCACGCCCTCGCGGATCGTGCCGGTACGCTCGGCCTCCAGCCCGACCAGGAAGCCGGGACAGTCGGCGAGATAGACGACGGGCAGGTGGAACGTCTCCGCCGTATCGACGAAGCGCGTGATCTTGCGGCAGGCGTCGGCCGACCATGCGCCGCCGTAGAAGAAGGGATCGCTCGCCATCAGCGCCACCGGCACGCCGTCGAGCCGGGCGAAGCCGGTGATGATCGAGCGGCCGTACATGCGGCCCATCTCGAAGAAGGAGCCCTTGTCGACCACCGAGTCGATGATCGCGCGCATCTTGTAGACCTTGCGCCGCTCGCGCGGGACGGCGTCGAACAGCTTTTCGTCGGCGCGCTTGGGGTCGTCGTCGCGGGGGCCGCGCGGCGAGACGTCGTAGACCGAGGAGGGCAGGTAGGAGAGGAATTTGCGCGCCGCCTCGAACGCCTCCTCCTCGGTGTCGACGGCGTGGTCGACGGCACCCGCCTTGGTCTGGATCTCCCAGCCGCCGAGTTCCTGCTTGGTGAGGTTGCTGCCGGTGCCGGAGACGACGGGCGGGCCGGCGACGAACATCGCCGAGGTGTTCTTGGTCATCACGCTGTAGTGGCTGACCGTCAGGCGCGCCGCACCCAGGCCGGCGACCGAGCCGAGGCCGAGGCCGACCACCGGCACCGTGCCCATGTTGGCGGCGCAGAGGTGGAAGCCGCTCGACTGGCCGGTGCCGCCGGGCAGGTTGGCGCGGCCCTTGGTCTCGATCGTCTTGACCGAGCCGCCGCCGCCCGAGCCCTCGATGATGCGGATGAGCGGCAGGCGCAGCGCGTTTGCCATGCTCTCCGCCATCTGCGGCTTCTCCTTGATGGTCGCGTCGGCGGAGCCGCCGCGCACCGTGAAGTCGTCGCCGACCACGACGACCGGCCGGCCGTCGACGGTGCCGCGGCCGAGGACGCAGTTGGCCGGCAGCAGGTCGAGCAGCTTGCCCTCTTCGTCGTAGCTGGCCGTACCGGTGACCGAGCCGATCTCCAGGAAGCTGCCGTCGTCGAGCATGCCGTCGATGCGCTCGCGGACCGTCAGGCGTCCGCCGTCGTGCTGGCGTTTCACCTTGTCGGCGCCGCCCATGCGCCGCGCCAGCTTCTGCCGCTCGCGCAGCTCCTCGAGTTCAGGGTGCCAGTTCACGTGAAGTATCTCCTGCCTGCCGACGGCGGCCGTGATCGCATAATGTCCGGGCAAGTACAGCCGGGCGTGCGGAGTCCTGCAAGAGGAGACCACGAATCCGTCTCAGGCGGGCGAAGACTTCAGAACAAGCGCGGGTCGAGCCTGAAGGGCTCGGCGGCGGCGATTTCGATCTCGTCTGCACGGGGGTGGCGGTTGTTGACGAGCAGGTTCACGTCGGGCGAGCCGTCGAGGGGCACGATGGCCGAGGGTACGCGGAGCAGGGGCGACCCGCCGGCGCGGTGCCACCGGTCGCCACGCCGCTGCGTCCAGTCCTCCCGCCGCTGCCATTCCGCGGGGAGGTCCGCCGGCTCCACCGTCTCGATCTCCAGCGCGTCGGGCACACGGTAGCGCACCATCACGAGATCGGGCAGGAGGTCGGGGTCCTGGACGTGGACCAGCTTCTCCAGGACGCAGAGCGAAGGAGACGTCGCGCAGTAGGTTACCGCATGTCCCGCGGTATTCCAGCGGCCGTCGTAGAGCAGGCCGTAGCCGCCGTCGAAGCGCATGACGTGCTCGCGGCCCGACAGGCGCCAGAGGATCATCAGGCGGCGGCACCCCAGGCGATCTTGGCGAGGATCGTCTCGATCAGGCGCGCGCCCGCCTCGGTCCGCGCGACGTCGAGGGGCGTCTCGCCGCTCAACTCCGCCAGGGGGCGGCGAAGCCAGACAGCCGCCTTCTCCCGATCCGCGAACGTGTCCTCGGCGAGAGTCTGGATCCGCAGCAGGCGCACGGCGCGATCCGATTCATCTATGGTCAACGGCTGCTTCCTGTCCGCCCTATGGCGGCGAGTCCGCTGCGGAATGACGAACCGCTCGATCTCCTGGTCCGAGAGGCCCGCCTGGGCGAGCCCTTTGAGCGCGGCAAGCGGAAGGCGGTTGCTCACCGCGAGGGCCAGATCCGCCTGCGACCGCACGACGCTGCCCAGGACCGCCGGTCCACCCAGTTTCCGGGCGACCTCTTCCACGACGACCGACATTGAAGAACCTCACCTGAGGGTGGCGGCAATCTGCCGTCAATATGATGGCGATTTGCCGCAAAGGGAAGAGGAGGCGGATACGCTGGAATATGCCGTTCAGTGCCCGGCATCCGCTCGCCCTGCGCCTGCGGGCGCTTTCAAATCGGCCGCGGCTCCCTTAGGCTCCGCTGCGAACGAGGGTGAGGGAGAGCGGCACATGGCACGGTATCGGATCGCGGCGATTCCGGGCGACGGCATCGGCAAGGAAGTGGTGCCCGAGGGTATCCGGGTGCTCGATGCGGTCGGCACGCGCTTCGGCCTGTCGTTCGAGTACGGGCATTTCGACTGGAGCTGCGAGACCTACAAGGAGACCGGCCGCTTCATGCCGCCGGACGGCATCGACCAGCTGCGCGCCTATGATTCGATCTATCTGGGCGCCGTCGGCTTTCCGGGCGTACCGGACCACGTGTCGCTCTGGGGCCTGCTGATCCCGATCCGGCGCGAGTTCGAGCAGTACGTCAACCTGCGGCCAGTGCGCCTGATGAAGGGCGCCAACACGCCGCTTGCCAACCGCACCGCCGCCGACATCGACTTCTATGTCGTCCGCGAGAACTGCGAGGGCGAATATTCCGAGATCGGCGGGCGGCTCTACCGCGACACCGATGCCGAGATGGCGGTGCAGGAGACGGTGTTCACGCGCCGCGGCGTCGACCGGATCCTGAAGTTCGCCTTCGAACTGGCGCAGTCGCGGCCGAAGAAGCACCTGACCTCGGCGACTAAGTCGAACGGCATCATCCACACGATGCCGTACTGGGACGAGCGGGTGAAGGTCGTGTCGGAAGGCTATCCCGACGTGAAGTGGGACCAGTTCCACATCGACATCCTGTGCGCGCATTTCGTGCAGCACCCGGACTGGTTCGACGTGGTGGTGGGCTCGAACCTGTTCGGCGACATCCTCTCGGACCTGGGGCCGGCGGTGGCCGGGTCGATCGGCATCGCGCCGTCCTCGAACATCAATCCCGAGCGCAACCATCCGTCGATGTTCGAGCCGGTGCACGGCTCGGCGCCGGACATCGCCGGCAAATGGGTCGCCAACCCGATCGGCCAGATCTGGTCGGGGGCCATGATGCTCGACCATCTGGGGCATTCCGAAGCGGCGCGTGCGATCGAGCGGGCCATCGAGATCGTCCTGACCGAGGGCGGGCCGCGCACCCGCGACATGGGCGGCAATGCCGGCACCGAGGATGTCGGCAAGGCCATCGCCGAAGCGGTGAAGACCGCATGAGCGGCGCCGCGCCATGAGCGGGCAGGGGGCGGGGCCGACGATCCCGCCGGCCGCCTGGTTCGAGGACTTCGTCGTCGGCGGCCGCTGGTCGACCGGCGGCTACACCTTCTCGGAGGGCGAGGTCATCGACTTCGCCTTTCGCTTCGACCCGCAGCCCTTCCACATCGACGCCGAGGCCGCGAAGGCCAGCATGTGGGGCGGCCTGATCGTCAGCGGCTTCCATACGCTGTCGGTCGCCTTCCGGCTCGTCTATCAGAGCGGGCCGCTCAATCCGCACAATATCGGCGGCAAGGGCATTGACGAGGTCCGCTGGCACCGGGCCGTGCGCCCCGGCGACACGATCCGCGTGGATGTCGAGGTCCTTTCGGCGACCGCGTCGAAGCGGCAGCCCGATCGCGGCACCGTCGTGCTGCGGTATAATGTCGCAAATCAGCATGGCGCGGTCGTCCTGACGGCGGACTTCCTGCATGTGGTCGCCTGCCGGCCATAGGGACGGCGGCCCCCGGCCGGCGCGGCCGTCTCCGAAAGTTCCATCCGCCTTCTTCAATATGGCGTGAGCCCACCGCCGCGCCGCGGCGGTGCCATTGTACCCAATGCAATCCGATATCAAATAGGTGTTCAGACGGGAACTCTTGCGGCCCGAACCCGTGCAGCCGGATTTTTACTCAGGCACTTATCTGCGGGCGCAAAGAAGATCGCCAGTAGTGCCATGTACATCTTCGTGCGTCCTGGTCTTTCCCGCCCCTGGCGATGTGACCATTGGCGCGTGTGTCGCCCGGTTCTGGCTCGACTGCTCCGTGCGGAGCCTTCGTCGAACAGTTCTATTATGTTCACAACAATTGTTACATTAGTCTTTTGGTCTGACTATTTGACCAACTGCCTCAAGAACAATACAGTTCGCTCCCTTGAAATACACATAGCCAGGGATTCCTTGGACGGCCTGCTTGTGCAGGCTCCCGCGAATCCGGTTTCCGGGGCCTGCGTCGCATGCATGGGATCGAGAGCGAGGTGAAGGCGCCCGAAAGCCTCATGTCCTGCCCGATCTTGCCGCAAGACGAGGCTTTCCGGTGCACGCCGCTCTCGCTGCCGTCGAGGGCACTCATCCTGCGTGCGGGCGAGGCCGTCGACCGGGTCTGCGCCATCCGCGAGGGTTGGGCATTTTCGTTCCGGGTCATGTCCGACGGTCGCCGCCAGATCGTCACCTTCCATCTCGCCGGTGACATCCTGGGCGTCGAGTGCCTGCTGGGCAAGCCTTCGGCCCTGTCGGTCCAGGCCATCACCCCCGTCTCGCTTTGTGCCTATCCCGCCGCCGAGGTGCCGCGGCTCCTGCACAGCTATCCGGAGGTCCAGGCGCACGTCCTGCAGGTGCTCGTCGCGGATCGTCTCGAGCGCGACGAGCGGATCCTGACCCTGGGTGCGAGGCTGGCCATCCAGTCCTTCGCCTGCTTCGTGCTGGACCTGTACGACCGGCTCTGCAAACGGCATCTCCAGTCTGCCAAAGGCTTCTCTTGCCCGCTGACCCAGGAAATGGTCGCGGACGCCCTGGGCATGACCAAGGTGCATGTCAGCCGCACCCTGGCGACACTGCGCCGCCAGGGCGTGCTCGACCTGCGTGGCGGCCAGATGGTCCTTCAGGACATTCCTGCGCTGCGGCGTCTCGCCGGGCACGCGGCGGCGTAAGTGTCCGCAGAGGCGGTCCCCGGCCGCTGCATGGCTGACTTGCGGGGCGCGGGGCGAGCGGCGGATTGACCCCTCGTTCTCAGGCCTCATAGTATCCGCCACATTTTCGCCGCCCTCGCCAAATCGGCGCGGGGGGCTTTCGCTTTTGGTGCAAGTCGATGAAACCGAACATTCGCCCGGCCGATCCGAACTTCTCTTCCGGTCCCTGCGCGAAGCGCCCCGGCTGGTCTCCCGAGGTCCTTTCGCAGGCGCTCCTGGGGCGGTCGCACCGCTCCTCCGAGGGCAAGGCGCGCCTTGCCGAGGTGATCGACCGCACGCGCACGGTGCTGAAGATTCCCGAGGGCTGGCGGATCGGCATCACGCCGGCGTCCGACACCGGAGCGGTCGAGATGGCGATGTGGTCGCTGC
Organism: Constrictibacter sp. MBR-5; assembly: GCF_040549485.1. NCBI lineage: Bacteria > Pseudomonadati > Pseudomonadota > Alphaproteobacteria > Rhodospirillales > Allostellaceae > Constrictibacter > Constrictibacter sp. MBR-5. Next base: position 54,126 of record NZ_JBEPTK010000009.1, on the reverse strand, counting down.
TCGGCGCGCGCGGCGTCGACATGCTGACCTGGGAAAGCTTCGGCGAGGGCTGGGTCTCCGACGTGAAGTCGCAGCTGAAGCTCGATGACGTCCGGGTGCTGAGCGCGCCCTACGGCGCGCTGCCCGACCTCGGCCAGGCCGATTTCTCGCGCGACGTCGTCTTCGTCTGGAACGGCACGACCTCCGGCGTGCGGGTCCCGAACGGCGACTGGATCGCCGACGACCGGCAGGGCCTGACGATCTGCGACGCGACGTCGGCGGTGTTCGCCATGAAGCTGCCCTGGGAGAAGCTCGACGTCGTCACCTGGTCCTGGCAGAAGGCGATGGGCGGCGAGGGGGCGCACGGCATGATCGTGCTGTCGCCCCGCGCCGTGGAGCGGCTGGAGAGCTACAAGCCGGCCTGGCCGATGCCGAAGATCTTCCGCATGACCAAGGGCGGCAAGCTGATCGAGGGCATCTTCAAGGGCGAGACGATCAACACGCCGTCGATGCTGTGCGTCGAGGACGCGATCGACGCGCTGAAGTGGATGGAATCGCTCGGCGGCGGCGACGCGGTCGCGAAGCGCGTCGAAGGCAACCTCGCCGCGATCGCGCAGTGGGTCGAGCGCACGCCGTGGGTGGACTTCCTGGCGGAGGTGCGGTCGACGCGGTCGTCCACCTCGGTCTGCCTGAAGATCGTCGATCCGGAGTGTGCGGCGCTCCCGACCGACCGGCAGGCGGCGCTGACAAAGGCACTGTCCGGACTCCTGGAAAAGGAGCGGGCCGGCTACGACATCAACGGCTACCGCGATGCACCGCCCGGCCTGCGCATCTGGGCGGGCCCGACGGTCGACACCGCGGATCTGGAGGCACTCTTCCCCTGGCTCGACTGGGCGTTTGCCACCGTCAAAGCCGAGCAGCTTAAGAAGGGTTGAGCGATGCCCAAGGTACTGATTTCCGACGATCTCAGCCCGCGCGCCGCCGCGATCTTCGAGGAACGGGGCGTCGAGGTGGACGTCCGCGTCGGGCTGAAGCCCGACGAGTTGAAGGCGTGCATCCACGAGTATGACGGCCTCGCGATCCGGTCGGCGACGAAGGTGACGGCCGACGTGGTCGCCGCGGCGGAGAACCTGAAGGTGATCGGCCGCGCCGGCATCGGCGTCGACAATGTCGACGTGCCGGCGGCGACCGCGCGCGGCATCGTCGTGATGAACACGCCGTTCGGCAACTCGATCACCACGGCCGAACACGCGATCGCGATGATGATGGCGCTGGCACGCGAGATCCCGGCAGCCGACCGTTCCACCCAGGCCGGCAAGTGGGAGAAGTCCCGCTTCATGGGCGTCGAGGTGACCGGCAAGACGCTGGGTATCGTCGGCTGCGGCAACATCGGCTCGATCGTCGCCGAGCGGGCGCGCGGCCTGCGCATGCGCGTCGTCGCCTTCGATCCCTTCCTGTCGCCGGAGCGGGCGGCGGATCTGGGCGTCGAGAAGGTCGAACTGGACGAACTGTTCCAGCGCGCCGACTTCATCACGCTGCACACGCCGCTGAACGAACATACCCGCGGCATCGTCGACGCCAAGTCGATCGCAAAGATGAAGCCGGGCGTGCGGATCGTGAACTGCGCCCGCGGCGGCCTGATCGTCGAGAAGGACCTGCGGGCCGCCCTCGACAGCGGCCATGTGGCGGGTGCCGCGATCGACGTGTTCGAGGTCGAGCCGGCCAAGGAGAACGTGCTGTTCGGCAGCGATCGGCTGATCGCCACGCCGCATCTGGGTGCGGCGACCAGCGAGGCGCAGGAGAACGTGGCGCTGCAGGTGGCCGAGCAGATGGTCGACTACCTGCTGGTCGGCGCGGTCAGCAACGCGATCAACATGCCTTCGCTGACCGCCGAGGACGCGCCGCGGCTGCGGCCCTACATGCGGCTCGCCGAACAGCTCGGCAGCTTCGCCGGTCAACTGACCGAGACCGGCCTCGAGGCGGTGGTCATCGAGTATGAGGGGCATGTCGCCGAACTGAACACAAGGCCGCTGACGGCGGTGCTGCTGCAGGGGCTGCTGTCGCCGCTGCTCGACACGGTCAATATGGTCAACGCCCCGATGCTGGCGCGCGAGCGCGACATCACGGTGAGCGAGGTGAAGATCGACGGTCCCTGCGACTACCAGACGCTGATCCGCCTGACGGTGAAGACCGAACGGCGCGAGCGCATCGTCGCCGGGACGCTTTTCGGCGGCACGCGGGCGCGCGTCGTGCAGGTCCAGGACATCCACTTCGAGGCCGAGCTGGGCCGGCACATGCTGTTCGTCCGCAACCGCGACAAGCCGGGCTTCATCGGCAAGCTGGGCTCGATCCTCGGCAGCGCCGGCGTCAACATCGCCAACTTCCACCTGGGCCGGTCGGCCAACGGCGGCAGTGCGATCGCCCTCGTCGAGATCGACGGTGCAGCGCCGGAAGCGGCGCTCGAGGCGGTCCGGGCGATCCCCGACGTCATCCAGGCGAAGGCGCTGAACTTCTACTGACGCGGCGCTGCATCGGGAGCGGCAGTGCCGCTCCCGGCGTCGACGTCAGCCCTTCTTCGGCTTCTCCCCGACCGGGCCGCCGTCCTTCTTCCAGGCGGTGAAGCCGCCCTCGATGTGCGCCACGCGCGGCACGCCCATCTGCGTCAGCGTGTCGGCGGACAGGGCCGAGCGCCAGGCGCTGGCGCAGTAGAGCACCAGTCGCTTGCCGGAGGCGAAGACCTCCTTGTGGTAGGGGCTCTCCGGGTCGGCCCAGAACTCCAGCATGCCGCGCGGCGCATGGAAGGCGCCCTCGACCATGCCGTCGCGCTCCAGCTCGCGCGGGTCGCGGATGTCGACGAAGACCGTGTCGGCATCGCCGTGCAGCTTGATCGCGTCGGCCGTCGGAATCGTCTCGATGCGCTCGTTCGCCTCGGCGAGAAGCTGCTTGTAGCCTTTCTTCAGGGCCATGCCCTCACTCCCTCGTTTCGTCCGTCCGCCGGCCCGTCGGCCCGGCGTCGCGGGCAGCATAGGCCCGTCGCGGTGCCGGCGCCAACGGGGCCCCGCTTGCCGCCTTCGCCGGCCGGCGCGACACTGGCGGCCAAGCACGCATACGCGAGGAGGAAGCGATGGAGTTTCAGCACATCCTGTTCGAGGTCGAGGACGAGGTCGGCGTCATCACCCTCAACCGGCCCGAGGCGCGCAACGCGCTGAGCGAGGAGATGCGCGGCGATTTCGACAAGCTGCTGCCCTGGCTCGCCGCCGAGGCGGGCAAGACGGTGAAGGCGGTGGTGATCACCGGCGCCGGCACTGCCTTCAGCGCCGGCGGCGACATCAAGGGCATGAAGAGCCGGGCGACGGCCACGACCTACGATGCGCGGGCCCGCATGCGGGCCAGCCACCACCGGATGTACGATGTCGGCCACCTGGAGCTGCCGGTGATCGCCGCCGTCAACGGTGCGGCGGCGGGCGCCGGATTTTGCCTGGCGCTGGCGGCGGATTTCATCGTGGCGACGCCGCGCTCGCGCTTCGCCGCCTCGTTCAACCGGATCGGCCTCGTGCCCGACTGGGCGGGGCTCTACTACCTGCCGCGGCTGATCGGGCTGCAGAAGGCGAAGGAACTGGTCTACACCTGCCGTCTGATCGACGCGGAAGAAGCCAAGCAGATGGGCGTTATCTACGACATCTGGCCGGAGGAGGGCTTCCTTGATCGGGCGAAGGCGTTCGCGCGCCGCTTCAAGAACGCCTCGACCGAGGCGCTGGGCATGTCGAAGAACCTGCTCAACCAGTCGTTCGAGACCGACTTCAAGACCATGCTTGAACTGGAGGCGATGGCGCAGTCGATCGCGCGTGCCGGCGACTATCACAAGCAGGCGGTTGCGCGGTTCGTCGACAAGCAGCCGCCGCTGTTCAACTGGGAGGCGATGGCGAAGGAGGCCGGCGGCCGGTAGCCGCCCCCCCCGCTGCGGCCGAAGCTGTTGAAACGCCGCTGGTCTCCCTTTAAACATGTCTCTGACATGTCAGTAGGGAGGAGCGGCGTTTCATGCCCGCCACGGCCATATCCGCACCCGTCGCCGAACGTGAAACCGTCGCCACCGGCGCAACCGGGACCGCACCGCTCGCCGATCTCGTCCGCGAGATCGAGGCGGCGCTGGCGCAGTCCGGCGGTGCGCGCGGCGTTGCCGACGGCCTGGCGCCGTTTCTCGGCGACCCGGCCCTGCTGACGCCCGCCGACTGCCTGCCGGCCGAGGAATGCTACGCGCGCAACCTGCTGCATGCCGCGGAAGACGGCAGCTTCTCGATCTGGGCGATGGTCTGGCAGCCGGGGCAGGGGAGTTCGATCCACGACCACAGCTGCTGGTGCGTGATGGGCGTCCACCGCGGCGTCCTGGTCGAGCAGGGCTTCGTGGCGGACGGTGACGCGGCCCGGCCGGCGCGGCAGACGCGGTGCGGTACGGGCACCGTGCGGGCGCTGGAGCCGGGCGCCGACGACATCCACCGGATCGCCAACGCCGGCACGGCGACCGCGATCTCGATCCACGTCTACGGCTTCGATCCCGCCGTCGTCGCCAGCAGCGTCGGCCGCACCTACGCCGCCTGACGGCCGCGCGCGGGCGTCAGCGGTCGGAGCGGGAGCCGCCGCCGAAGCTTTCGCCGAAGGACAGGGCGCCCAGGTTCTTGAAGATCACGCGGAACAGGATCTTCTCGTCCTCGTCGATATCGCGGTCCGACGTGTAGTCTCGGGTATAGGTCGTCTGGAAGCCGAAGCACTCGTCCTCGTAGAAGAAGCCCAGCTGCGTGCGCAGCGGGTCGTTCTCCTCCAGGTCGCGGCGATGGCTGCCGAAGACACTCCAATAGTTCGTCAGCTTGGCCGTGACGGCGACGCGCATCTGTTCGCGGCGATTGAAGATCGCGCTGGTCGCCCCTGCCGAATCCAGCTGCAGATACTCGGCGCTGACGCGCAGGCGCGGCGGCCCGGCGCGCACGGTGAACTCGTTCCGCCGGAACGCCATGTCGTCCTTGTCGAGACGGAACCGGTAGAGCAGGTCGACCCACTCCGACGGCGTCACCTGCAGCCGGCCGACGATGTCCGACAGCCCGTCCCCCAGGCCCGACCCCCGGTCGAAATCGTCGCTGCCGTTGCGGGCGCTCTGGCCGACGAAGGCCTCGACCTGCCCGCCCTCGACGAAATAGGCGGCGGCGCGCAGGCCGTAGGTGAGGCGCTGCCCGCCCTCGACCCGGTCGTAGCCGGGGAAGCGGTTGGCCTCCAGCAGGTTCAGGTCGTCGAACTCGAAGTTCGCGCTGTCCTCGTTCGGGATCCGGTCGGGGTTTACGTTGCTGGGGGCGAGCGCCACCATCGCCACGGGCTCGATGATCTGGGTCATCGCTGCGGTGGTGCGGGCCAGCGGATAGCGCCAGCTCGCCACGGCCTGCGGTACCAGGCGGCCGACGATGCCGTCGCGCGTCCCGCCGTCGTCCGGCACGTTCTCGACCGAATAGACGTCGCCGCGCAGCCCGAGCGAGAAGTCGAACAGGTGGCCGTCCACCGTCGGCATCGGCATGTGCCAGCCGCCGCTGACCGAGAGGCGCCGGCTCTCGGTGCCCTCGTCGCGCATGAAGACGGCGGCATTGGCGTTCGCCGTCCAGTAGCCGTTCGGCCCCTGCTGACCGACGAAGTCGAAGGTGGCGCCGGGCAGCACCGTCGGGGTCGCGTCGTTCGAGACGTCGTCGCGCAGTTCCTGGACCGTGGAGGCGCCGACGGTGCCCCAGGTGCGGTTCTTGAAATATTCGACATAGGCCTCGCTGCGCAGGGTCGGCGTGTCGTCGAAGTCCAGCTTGCGCAGATAGGTGTCGTCGGTGGTGCGGTAGATGTTCGCCCTGGCGCGCCAGTTCGGATCGATGTCGTAGCCGCCGCCGGCCTTGAAGTGGCCGCGCCAGTCGTTGCGGTCGACATCGCCGTTGCTGCGCACGCGATCGATCTGGCCGCCGCTGCCCTCCACCTCGACGAGGAAGCGTTCGCCGAGATGGCGGTACTCGCCGGCGCCGACCAGGCCCTCCTTGCTGAGGAAGATCGGCGTCAGCGTCGCATCCTGGTTCGGCGCGATCGCGACGTGGAACGGCGTGCGGGCATAGAGGCCGAGGTCGCTGTCGCTGCCGAAGGTCGGCGCGAGGAAGCCCGTCTTGCGCTTCACGCTGGGATCGGCGTGGTAGAAGTAGGGCGCGTACATCACCGGCACGCCCCACATCTCCAGCACCGCGTCCTTGTAGACGATCTCCTTCTGGACCTCGTCGTGGACGACCTCGCCGGCCTTGATCTGCCACAGCGGCGGCTTGGTGCGGTCCGCCGCGCAGAGCGCGCAGGGAGAGTACACGGCCTGCCGCATCACCGTCCGGTCGCCGCCGGTGCGGCGCGCGCTGCGCGCCGCGAGCCGCGAATCGTCGCTGAGCAGCAGGCGCAGTTCCGCGATCACGCCGTCGCGCAGATCCTCGGTGATCTGCGCCGTGTCGGCGAAGACGACGTTGCCGTCGTCCTGGGTCAGGGAGACGTTGCCCTCGGCGGAGACGACGCCGGTCTGCCGGTTCCAGCTGATCCGGTCGGCGCGCAGCACGCGCTTGTCGCGGGCGGCCTCGACGCTGCCGCGGGCGACGACGGTATCGCCCTCCTGCACGATCTCGTCGGCGGTCAGCAGGACGGGGGCCCGCGACTCCACCGGCGTCCACTGCGCGGCCGCGGCGGTGATCGGCGCGACCAGGGCGATGGCCGTGCCGAGCAGAAGGCTCGCGGCGAGCCGCGTCGGGAGCGACGTCATCGGGCGTCCAGGCCTCGGCGAGGGGCGGGCGGTGGCGTGTGCGGGCGCGGCCTCACCGTCCGATCGCATAGCCCTGCATGAGCCGCGGATTGGCCGCCGCCTTCAGCACCTCGCCGTCGCGGGCGCAGGCGCTGAGGCGGCCCTGGCTCCAGTCGCCGCCGACCTCGACCACGTGGCCGCGGCGGCGCAGCTCCTCGATCGTGGCAGCGGGCAGGCGCCCCTCCACGACGACCTTGCCCGGGCTCGCCTGGCGCGGGAAGAAGCTGCTCGGGAAATGTGCCGTCTGCCAGGTCGGTGCGTCGATCGCGGCCTGCAGGTTCATGCCGTGATGGACGTGGCGCAGGAAGAAGATGACCGTCCACTGGTCCTGGCCGTCGCCGCCCGGGGTGCCGAAGGGCATCCACGCTTCGCCGTCGCGGAAGGCGAAGGAGGGGGACAGGGTGGTGCGCGGCCGCTTGCCGGGCTCCAGGCTGCCGGGGCCGACTTCCTCCAGCCAGAACATCTGGGCGCGGGTGCCGAGGCAGAAGCCCAGTTCCGGAATGACCGGCGAGCTCTGCAGCCAGCCGCCGGACGGCGTGGCCGAAACCATGTTGCCGTGCCGGTCGATGACGTCGATGTGGCAGGTGTCGCCGTCGATCTTCGCCATGGTCGGCTCGCCGGCGCCCGCCGCGTCGCCGGCGGTGCCGGTACCGACCTTGACGCGTGGGTCGAAGCCCTCGATGGCACCCGGCCGCAGCTCCAGCGACGCGGCGTCGCCGATCAGGCCGCGGCGGGCGTCGTTGTAGGCCTTGGACAGCAGGGTCTCGACGGGCACGTTCACGAAGTTCGGGTCGCCGTAATAGGCTTCGCGGTCGGCGAAGGCGAGCTTCGCCGCCTCGATCACGGTGTGCGCGAAGTCGGGGCCGAGCGGGTCCATCGCCGCGAGGTCGAAGCCCTGGAGCAGAGCAAGCTGCTGCAGGAAGACCGGCGACTGCGCCCACGGGCCGGGCTTGGCGACCGTGTAGCGGCCATAGTCGTAGGTCAGCGGCTCCTCGTAGGTCGCCTGCCAGCGCGCCAGGTCGTCGCCGGTGAGCAGGCCGCGGTGACGCCGGCCGGAGGTGTCCATGACCTCCTGCGTGCGCGAGAAGCGGTCGATCGCCTCGGCGACGAAGCCCTGGGAGAGACAGCGTCGCGCGGCGTCGATGCGCGCCTCGCGGGCGCCGCCGGCCGCGTCCGACTCGCGCAGCAGGCGGCGGTAGGTCTCGGCGAGGGCGGTGTTGCGGAAGACGGTGCCGGGCGCCGGCACGTCGCCGTTGCGCAGATAGATCGCGGCGGAGGTCGGCCACTCGGCGAGGAAGAGGTCGCGGACCGAGGCGATGGTGTTGCAGATGTGGTCGATCAGCGGATAGCCGTTGCCGGCGAACGCGATGGCCGGCGTCAGCACCGCCTCGAGCGGCATCGTGCCGTAGTCGCGCAGCATGGTGAGCCAGGCGTCGAACGCCCCCGGCACACAGGCGGCGAGCAGGCCCGTGCCCGGTACCATGTCGAGCCCGAGGTCGCGGTAGCGGCCGATCGTCGCAGCGGCGGGCGCCACGCCCTGGCCGCAGACGGTGCGCAGGCGGCCCTCGCTGGCGCTGTACATCAGCATCGGCATGTCGCCGCCAGGGCCGTTCAGGTGCGGTTCGACCACCTGGAGGGCGAAGCCCATGGCGACGGCGGCGTCGAAGGCGTTGCCGCCCTTCTCCAGGATCGCCATGCCGGTGGCCGTGGCGAGCCAGTGGGTCGATGCGCAGACGCCGAAAGTACCGAGGATCTCGGGTCGGGTGGTGAACATGGCGGCGAGCCCCGGGGCCTGGCGAAACGGGCCCCTACTCTAGCGCCGCCGCCCGGGGAGGCAAGGAAAGCCTCCCGCGGGCGGTGCAGGGGGATCGCCGCCCGCGAAAACCGCGTTGGAATCAGCCAATTGCGAGGTCCGGCGTAACGGGGCATTGTACCCGGGGGTGCGACGATCTGGCATGTTGCCGGCCGGGTTCACACCAAGAGGAACGACCGCCAGGCAGACGCAGCCAAGCCATACAGCCGCCCGCGGATAACGACCCACAACAAGGAATCAGGGATGACAGCCGTTTATTGGTTCGTGATCATTTCGGGGCTGATCGCGCTGGGCTATGGCGTCTACGCCAGCCGCGCGGTTCTGGCGTCGAGTCCGGGCACGGCCCGGATGCAGGAGATCGCCGGAGCCATCCAAGAGGGTGCGCGCGCCTATCTCAACCGACAGTACACGACGATCGGCATGGTCGGCGTCGTGATCTTCATCCTGCTCTGGCTGCTGCTCGGCATCATGGTAGCGATCGGCTTCCTGATCGGTGCCGTCCTGTCGGCCGCCGCCGGCTATATCGGCATGAACGTGTCGGTGCGCGCCAACGTCCGAACCGCCGAGGCGGCACGGGAAGGTCTCGCCCGCGGCCTGCACATCTCCTTCCAGGCGGGTGCGGTCACCGGCATGCTGGTCGCCGGCCTCGCCCTCCTCGCGGTCGCCGGCTACTACTTCGTCCTGCTCGGCATGGACGCGACGGGACGCGCGATCATCGATCCGCTGGTGGCGCTCGGCTTCGGCGCGTCGCTGATCTCGATCTTCGCCCGGCTCGGCGGCGGCATCTTCACCAAGGGTGCCGACGTCGGCGCCGACTTGGTCGGCAAGGTCGAAGCCGGCATTCCCGAGGACGATCCGCGCAACCCGGCGGTGATCGCCGACAATGTCGGCGACAATGTCGGCGACTGCGCCGGCATGGCGGCCGACCTGTTCGAGACCTACTGCGTCACCGTCGTGGCGACGATGGTCCTGGCCTCGATCTTCTTCGTCGCGCAGCCCGATACCATGGCCGCGATGATGGCCTATCCGCTGGCGATCGGCGCCATCTGCATCATCACCTCGGTGATCGGCACCTTCTTCGTCAAGCTGAGCCCCGACAACAACATCATGAAGGCCCTCTACAAGGGCTTCGTCGTCTCCGCCGGCCTGTCCCTGGTGGGCATCTTCTTCATCACTCTCTGGGTCGTCGGCCTGGGCACCGAGATGACCGCGGCGGGTGCCACCTTCACGGGCTTCTCGCTGTTCGTCTGCGCCGTGATCGGCCTGGTGGTCACGGGCCTGCTGATCTGGGTGACCGAATACTACACCGGCACGCAGTACCGGCCGGTGAAGAGCATCGCCCAGGCCTCGACCACGGGCCACGGCACGAACGTGATCCAGGGCCTCGCCATCTCGATGGAGGCGACGGCGGTGCCGGCGATCATCATCTGCATGGCGATCATCGCGACCTATGGCCTCGCCGGGCTGTTCGGCATCGCCATCGCCGTCACCAGCATGCTGGCGCTGGCGGGCATGGTCGTGGCGCTCGACGCCTACGGCCCGGTCACCGACAATGCCGGCGGCATCGCCGAGATGGCCGACCTGCCCCCGGAAGTCCGGGTGACCACCGACGCGCTCGACGCGGTCGGCAACACCACGAAGGCGGTCACCAAGGGCTACGCGATCGGTTCGGCCGGCCTGGGTGCGCTGGTGCTGTTCGCCGCCTATACCTCCGACCTGGACTTCTTCATCGCCAATCCGACGGAGTACCCGTATTTCGCCAACGTCGTCCTGAACTTCTCGCTGTCGAACCCCTACGTCGTGGTCGGCCTGCTGCTCGGCGGCCTGCTGCCCTACCTGTTCGGGGCGATGGGGATGACCGCCGTCGGCCGCGCCGCCGGCTCGGTCGTCGAGGAGGTTCGCCGCCAGTTCCGCGAGATTCCGGGGATCATGGAAGGCACGGCGAAGCCGGACTACAGCCGCGCCGTCGACCTGCTGACCAAGGCGGCGATCAAGGAGATGATCGTGCCCTCGCTGCTGCCGGTCCTGGCGCCCATCGTCGTCTACTTCGTCGTGCTGCTGATCGCCGACAAGTCGGCCGCCTTCTCGGCCGTCGGCGCGATGCTGCTGGGCGTGATCGTCACCGGCCTGTTCGTCGCCATCTCGATGACGGCGGGCGGCGGCGCCTGGGACAACGCGAAGAAGTACATCGAGGACGGCCACCACGGCGGCAAGGGCTCCGACGCCCACAAGGCGGCGGTGACCGGCGACACGGTCGGCGACCCCTACAAGGACACCGCCGGCCCCGCGGTCAACCCGATGATCAAGATCACCAACATCGTGGCGCTGCTGCTGCTGGCGATCCTGGCGCACTGATCGTCGTGCGCGGGGCGGAAGCCCCTACGAAAGAAGGCCCCGGCGGTTTCCCGCCGGGGCCTTCCGCATTCCTGCCGAGGGAAATGCGCAGAAAGACCTGCGGTCAGCGACCGCCGTTCGGACCGGTGCCGCCGCTGCCCGGTCCGGGAAGGACACTGCCGTTGCTCGGTGCGCTGTTGAAGCGGCCGACATTGCCGAGAAGCTGTTCGAGGAATGTCAGTTCGTGCCCGGCGGTCGGCGTCTCGCGCGTCACCACCGCGACTTCGGTGCCGGCATCGGCATCGAGCGTCGACACGTCACTGAGCATGCCCTCGTCGTCGAAGCGCAGGACCAGCACCGTGCGGTCGACCACGTCCGGCCGCAGGAAGGCGACCGTCTTCAGATCCTCGCTGATATAGTACCAGACCTTGTCGTCGAAGGGCGCCACGGTGGACGGCGTACCGAGCAGGGCCACGACGCCGTCGCGCGTCACGAGGCCGGGCTTCAACTCGCTGACGACCCGCTCCGGCAGGACGTGACCGTGCTGTTCGACCGTCGAGGTGCAGGCGGCGAGGCCCGCCGCCGCAGCGACGACCAGGGTGCCACGGCGGGCGCCGGCGAGGAGGCGTGCCGTCAGAGGGCGCATCGGCGCCAACGAATGCTTCGTCTTCACGTTTCGCCGTTCTCCGTTGCGTCGCACCGACCGCGACCTACATAACACCGCCGGGTCGGCCGTAAGGCTCCCGCTGGGCCTGCTGCCGGTTGGAACCCGAACGAGATGCGACTTTTCCAGTCATTCCGCAAGGACCCCGATGCAGCGGCGGCGCGCGAATTGTATCGCAGCGCGGTGACGCAGGCACGCGATCCGGCCTTCTTCGCGGACTGCGGCGTGCCGGACACGTTGGACGGCCGATTCGAGACGATCGCCCTGCACGTGTTCCTGGTGCTGCGGCGGCTGGGGTCGGATTCGGGCGAGCGCGCGCGACCGCAGAGGCTGGCGCAGTCGCTGTTCGACACCATGTTCCTGGACATGGACGAGAATCTGCGCGAGATCGGCGTCGGCGACCTGTCCGTCGGCAAGAAGGTCAAGGACATGGCTAAGGCGCTCTACGGGCGGATCGCCGCCTACGAGGACGGCCTCGCCGGCGACGACGCCTATCTGATGGAAATCGTGCGGCGCAACCTCTACGGCACCGTCACCGACGGCGACGTCGCGGTGGACGCGCCGGTGCTGCAGGCGGTCGCCGCCTATATCCGCCGGGCCGAGGCCTCGTTGCGCGACCAGCCGATGACGGAGCTGCTGGCTGGACGCGTGCACTTCGCGGCACCGCCGGCGGCGGAGGCAGTCTGATGCCCTCGCGCGCGCATTTCGAGGGGCCGGCCGCGCCGGCGGCCGCACCGGAATTCTCCCGGCTGGTGCGGCTCGGCCAGGTGGGGCGGTCGGGCCTGCACAAGACGATCTCGGCGACTCCCGAAGAGCGCCGGGCGCTGGAGCGCCGCTTCGACCTGTCGTCGCTCGACAGGCTGGAGGCCGACGTGACGGTGGAGGCCCTCGGCCGCGGCGGCATCTATCGCGTCTACGGCCGTTTCGAGGCGGATCTGGCGCAGTTCTGCGTCGTCACCACCGACCCGGTGCCGGCGCATCTGGCCGAGACGTTCGAGACCGCCTTCAGTGCCGACCCGGCCTTCACCGAGGCCGGCCCCATCGAGGTGGACGTGGATGCCGAGGACCCGCCGGAACCGATCGAGGGCGACGCCATCGACATCGGCGAGGCGGTGGTCCAGCAGTTCGCGGTGTCGCTCGACCCCTATCCGCGGGCGCCGTCCGCGGACGAGGCGCTGCCGGCGCCGGACAGCGACGAGAACGAGGCCGCCGGCGGCGCGGACGATGCCGCTGCAACCAGACCGAACCCGTTCGCGGCGCTCGCGCATCTGAAGCGCGAGTGAGGGCAGGGCCGAGAGGCCGCGAGGACAGACCACAACCGGAACCATGACCCACAGAGGGCGGGCGTTGCTCCTCGGGGTGAATTGCGATAAAGAACGCCGCTTCAGCTCACCGGAAACCGAATCATGGCCGTTCCCAAGAAGAAAACAAGCAAGTCCCGTCGGGATATGCGCCGCTCGCATCACGCGCTCTCTCCCGTCGCGCACACCGAGTGCCCGAACTGCGGCGAGCGGAAGATGCCGCATCACGTCTGCGGATCGTGCGGCCACTATCGCGAACGCGAAGTCGTAGACCAGCAGGCCGGCTGAGGCCGGCCGCGAGCGAGGAAAGCAGCGATTGGGCGATCGCCTGACGATCGCGCTCGATGCCATGGGTGGCGACCGGGCTCCCGACATCGTTCTCCGCGGCGCGGACATCGCGCGGGAGCGATACCCGGATGTGCGGTTCCTGATATTCGGTGACGAAGCGGCGATCTCGCCGCATCTCGCCGCTTTGCCCCGTCTGCGCGAGCGGTCGGAGGTACGGCATACGAGCGACCGCATCACGAGCGACACGAAACCTTCGGCGGCGCTGCGCACCGGCCGGACGTCGAGCATGTGGCTCGCCGTCGAGGCGGTGCGCGACGGGCTGGCGGGTTCCGTCGTGTCGGCGGGCAACACCGGCGCGCTGATGGCGATTTCGAAGTTCGTGCTGCGCACGCCGAAGGGCGTCGACAGGCCCGCGATCGCCGGCATGCTGCCGACCTCGCGCGGCGAGTGCGCGATGCTCGACCTGGGCGCCAACGTCGAGTGCGACACCGAGAACCTCGTGCAGTTCGCGGTGATGGGGGCGCTGTTCTCCAAGGTCGTGCTGGGGATCGAGCGCCCGACGGTCGGCCTGCTGAACGTCGGCGCCGAGGAACTGAAGGGGAACGAGACGCTCCGCGGCGCGGCGGCGCGCCTGCGCGCCGACGACCTGCCGATGGAGTTCAGGGGCTTCATCGAGGGCAACGACATTCCCGCGGGCACCGTCGACGTGGTCGTCACGGACGGCTTCACGGGCAACGTCGCCCTGAAGACGGCCGAGGGAACCGCCCAGCTCTGTGCCGGCTTCCTGAAGGAAAGCTTCAAGAGCTCGGTTCTGGCGATGGCGGGGTACATCCTGGCGCGCGGCGCCCTGCGCAAGCTCCGCGGTCGGCTCGATCCGCGGCGCTACAACGGCGCGGTCTTCCTGGGCCTGAACGGAATCGTCGTGAAGAGTCACGGCGGTTCGGACGATTTCGGCTTCGGTAACGCGGTCTGCGTCGCCATCGACATGCAGCGGAACGGCTTCATGGAGGGGATGCGGTCCGAGATGGAGCGTCTCTATGGCGGCTCCGGGCCGCAGGCAGCGGTGGCCGGTTGATGATTCGATCCGAAGTCCTGGGCTGCGGCGCCTACCTGCCGGAGCGCATCGTCACCAATGAGGAACTCGCCCGGCGGCTGGACACGTCCGACGAGTGGATCGTCGCGCGGACCGGCATCCGCGAGCGCCGCATCGCCGCCGAGGGCGAGAAGACCTCTGACCTGGCGCTCCGGGCGAGCGAGGCGGCCCTTCAGGCCGCCGGCGTATCGGTCGACGAGGTCGACCTGATCGTCCTCGCCACGGCGACGCCGGACTATACCTTCCCCTCGACCGCGACGACCGTGCAGGCCGGGCTCGGCATGTATCACGGCGCGGCGTTCGACGTGCAGGCGGTCTGCTCCGGCTTCGTCTATGCGCTGTCCATCGCCGACAATTTCATCCGCGCCGGCCAGACCGGGACGGCGCTGGTCATCGGTGCGGAGACCTTCTCGCGCATCCTCGACTGGAACGATCGCGGCACCTGCGTCCTGTTCGGCGACGGCGCTGGCGCCGTCGTGCTGCGCGCGGCCGAGGGTGCCGGCAATTCGTCGGACCGGGGCATCCTGTCGACCCATCTCCATTCCGACGGCCGGCACCGCGACCTGCTCTATGTCGACGGCGGTCCCTCGGCGACCCAGTCGGTCGGCCATCTGCGCATGGAAGGCCGAGAGGTCTTCAAGCACGCCGTGACCAATCTGGCCGCGGTGGTGAACGAGGCGCTGATCGCGAACGGGCTCGACGCCGACGACATCGACTGGCTGGTGCCGCACCAGGCGAACCAGCGCATCCTCGACGGCACTGCCCGGAAGCTGGGCGTGTCGCCCACCAAGGTCGTGTCGACCGTCGCGCGCCATGCCAACACGTCGGCCGCCTCCGTGCCGCTGGCGCTCGCCGAGGCGGTGGGCGACGGCCGGATCAAGCGCGGCGACCTGCTGCTGCTGGAGGCGATGGGCGGCGGCTTCACCTGGGGAGCCGGCCTCGTCCGGTGGTAATCGGTCTGAATCCGAAGCGCGCGATTGACCCCACCCCCGCATGAGGACTAGCGTTCCAACCACTACGCGTGTGAGGAGCTCATGTCCGGAAAGACCGTCACCCGCGCGGACTTGGCGGAGTCGATCTATCGGGAAGTCGGTCTGTCGCGAAGCGATTCCGCCGATCTCGTCGAGGCCGTCTTGCAGGAGGTCGGCGATGCGCTCGCGCGCGGCGAGCAGGTGAAGATCTCCTCCTTCGGCAGCTTCGGCGTGCGCCAGAAGGGGCAGCGCATCGGGCGCAACCCGAAGACGGGCGAAGAGGTGCCGATCCTGCCGCGCCGCGTGCTGGTCTTCCGTCCCTCGCACGTGCTCAAGGGACGCATCAACCGTCCGGAGGCGCCAGCTCGCTGATGGGTGGCAACGGTACCGACGAGCAGTCTTCTCTCTTCTCGGCGAACGGTCGGCGCGGCAAGTCTCCCGCCGCCTATCGGACGATCAGCGAGGTTGCGACCGACCTGGACCTTCCCCAGCACGTGCTGCGCTTCTGGGAGACCAAGTTCCCCGTGCTCTCGCCGCTGAAGCGGGGCGGCGGGCGGCGCTACTATCGCCCGGAGGACGTCGAGCTCCTGCGGCGCATCAAGACCCTGCTCCACGCCGAGGGCTACACGATCAAGGGCGCGCAGCGCGTGCTCCGCGATCCGTCGGCGCGCGGCGGTCCCGACGACGCGGACGACGTCGAGGACGGCGCCGAGGAGGCCGCCGAGGCGGTGCCGTCCGATCCCCGCGGCGAACTCTCCGAGATCCTGACCGAGCTGAAGGCGCTGCGCCGCCTGCTCGACGACAAGGCCGGTTGACCCGCCTCTCGCCGCCGGCTTGAGGACGCGCCGTGCCGGACGTAGAGTCCGGCCCCGAGGGAAGATCCTCGGCACGACCCAAGGAAGAGGCGAAGACATGGCTCTCGCGCAGCAGAAGCCCGACATCGCGGGCGAGCGCAAGGCGGTACTGGCGGCGCTGCTCGCCGACGTCCGCGCGATCGAGGCGGCGAAGGGCATCACGCCCGCGGCCCTGGAGGAAATCCGCGAGAAGGTGCAGGCGCTGACCGAGCGCCCCGACCTGTTCGGCGAGGAGACCTTCCCGTCGCCGACCGCCGAGAAGCCAAACGTGATCTATCTGCTGAGCGAGGATCCGGACGGCCGCTTCGCGCTGTACCTGTCCTGCGGCATGCCGGGCAAGCAGACGCCGCCGCACGACCACACCACCTGGGCGATCATCGCCGGCATGGGCGGCGAGGAGGAGAATCGCATCTACCGCCGCACCGACGACGGCTCGGTCGAGGGCAGGGGGCAGGTGGAGGTCGTCCGCACGAAGATGCTCCGCCGTGGCGACAGCATCGCCTACATGCCGGACGACATCCACTCCATCCACAATTTCGGCAGCACGCCGACGCGGCACTTCCACCTGTACGGCCGCAGCCTGGAGCAGCTGCCGGGCCGGGTGCAGTACGATATGGCCGCCGGCACCTACAAGGTGTTCCCGGCGCAGCCCTACATCACGCGTGTGGCGGGAGTTTCGGCATGACCGCGACCGTCGCACCCGCCGCCCTCCATGCGATGCTTCTCGACGGTGCCGAGCTGGCCCTGCTGGATGTGCGCGAGGAGGGTCGGTTCTTCCACGCCCACCTGCTGTGGGCGGTCAACCTGCCGCTCAGCCGCCTGGAGCTGAAGCTGGCCGACCTGGTGCCGCGCCGCAATGTCCGCATCGTCCTGTGCGACGACGGCGACGGCCTCTCGGAGCGCGCCGCGGCGCGTCTGAACGCGCTCGGCTGGGGCGACACGACAATCCTGGAGGGCGGCGTGCCGGGTTGGGGCGCCGCCGGCTTCGAGGTCTTCAGCGGCATGAACGTGCCGACCAAGGCCTTCGGCGAATTCGTCGAGCACGAATACCATACGCCCTCCGTCTCGGCCGAAGAGCTGAAGGCGATGATGGACTCCGGCGAGAAGCTGGTGGTCCTCGACAGCCGGCCGATGGACGAATACGAGGTGATGAACATCCCCTCCGGCGTCTGCTGCCCCGGCGCCGAACTGGTCTATCGCGTCGGCGAGGTCGCCGCGACGCCCGACACCACGGTCGTGGTGAACTGCGCCGGCCGCACGCGCAGCATCATCGGCGCCCAGTCGCTGATCAATGCCGGCATTCCGAACAAGGTGGTGGCGCTGCGCAACGGCACCATGGGCTGGCACCTCGCCGGTCTCGACCTGGAGCGCGGCAATCGCCGCCACGCTCCGGCACCGTCGGGCGCGACGCTGTCGCAGGCGCAGCAGGCAGCCGCCGCGGTCGCGGCACGCTTCGGCGTGGAGACGATCGACGCCGCGGGCCTGTCGGCCTGGGAGCGCGATCCGACGCGCACGACCTTCCTGCTCGATGTACGCAGCCCCGAGGAATATGCGGCCGGCCACATGCCCGGAGCGGTTTCTGCACCGGGCGGCCAGCTGGTCCAGGCGACCGACCGCTATGTCGGCGTGCGCAACGCCCGGCTCGTCCTGGTCGACGACAACGGCGTGCGTGCGACCATGACGGCGCACTGGCTGGTGCAGATCGGCTGGGAGGTGCGCGTGCTGGCGGGCGGCCTGCCGTCCTCCGGTCTCGTGAGCGGCCCGCAGCCGGCGCAGGTCGTCGGCGTGGAGCCGGTCGACGAGATCGCGCCGGCCGAACTGGCGGCGCTGCTCGACGGCGGCAAGGCGGTGGTGATCGATCTCGCCGACAGCCGCACCTATCGCAAGGCGCACATTCCGGGTGCCGTGTGGGGCGTGCGGTCGCGGCTGGCCAAGGTCCTGGCGGCGGCCGACGGCGCGGGCACGGTCGTGCTGACGGCGTCGGACGATGCGCTGGCGCGTCTCGCGGCGGTCGACGCGAAGGCGCTGACCGATCGGCCGATACGGGTGCTGGCGGGTGGCACGCCGGCCTGGCGGCTCGCCGGACTGCCCCTGGCCGAGGGCCGCGAGCGGATGGCCGACGAGACGGACGACGTGGCGCTGCGCCCCTACGACCGCGACGACGGCATCGAGGACGCGATGCGCGAATACCTGAGTTGGGAGGTCGAGTTGGTCCGCCAGATCGAGCGCGAGGGCACGGTGCGCTTCCGGGCCGTCCCGGCCTGACCCACGGGCCGAGGCGCCGATGCTCGTGCCGCGTTCCGTTCGGGCATCGGCCGCCGGGATATCGGCGGCAGGGACATCCGCTCGGCGGGTCGGGGCGGCGGCACTGGACTTCCTGCTGCCGCCGCGCTGCATGCGGTGCGGCACCGGCGTGGCGAGCGCCGGCACCGTCTGTGCCCGCTGCTGGAGCACGCTCGGCTTCCTCGGAGCGCCCTGGTGCCGCTGCTGCGGCCTGCCGTTCGAGCACGATGCGGGCGCCGAGGCGCTCTGCGGCGCCTGCACGCGCGAGGCGCCGGCCTTCGACCGGTGCCGCGCGGCGCTGCGCTACGACGACGAGAGCCGCGGCCTGATCCTCTCCTTCAAGCATGGCGATCGCACCCAGACGGCGCCGCTGTTCGCGCGCTGGATGGTGCAGGTGGGTGCCGAGATCCTGCGGGATGCGGACCTGATCGTGCCGGTGCCGCTGCACTGGACGCGGCTGCTGGCGCGGCGCTTCAACCAATCCGCGCTGCTCGCGCTGCGGATCGGCCGCGAGACGGGCATCGAGGTCCTGCCCGACGGTCTGGTGCGGTGGCGGCGGACGGCGTCCCAAGGCCACCTGACCCCGACGCAGCGCGCCGACAACGTGCGCAGCGCCTTCCGGCCGCACCCGCGCCGCGGTGCGCGTCTCGCCGGGCGGCGGGTGGTGCTGGTCGACGACGTGCTGACGACCGGTGCCACGGTCTCCGCCTGCGCGCGCGTGCTGCGCCGGACCGGGGCCGCCTCGGTCGACGTGCTGACCCTGGCGCGCGTCGTCCGCCCCGCGCCCTAGGGGGGTGGTGGATGGCGGCGGCGGCGTGACTATATCCTCGGGAGTCCGCATGTCCGCGGACGCGAAGCAGGAGGGCGGCTTTCGCATGGCCAAGGTCGAGATCTATTCCAGCATGTACTGCCCCTATTGCCACCGGGCGAAGCGGCTGCTGGAATCCAAGGGTGCGGCGTTCGAGGAAATCGACGTCGACGCGGAACCGCTGCGCCGGCGCGAGATGATGGAGCGGGCCGGCGGCAAGCGGACCGTGCCGCAGATCTTCATCGACGGCCTGCATGTGGGCGGGTGCGACGAGATCCACGCACTCGACCGCAAGGGCGAACTGGATCCGCTCCTCGGAGGCACGGCATGAGCACCACGTTCAAGGCGGCCTGCGTCCAGACCAACACCGGGCCGGACCCGGAAGAGGGCACGCGGATCGTCGCGGACGGCATCCGCCGGGCGCGCGACGCCGGTGCGGACTTCATCACCACGCCCGAGAACGTGCTGATGATCGAATCACGCCGTGCGGCGGTGCTCGGCAAGGCGGAGGAGGAGGCGGCCCACCGCGGCCTGCAGGCCTTCCGCGACCTGGCGCGCGAGACGGGCGCCTGGCTGCTCGCCGGCTCCCTGACGGTCAAGGTCGAGCCCGAGCGCGTGGCGAACCGGTCGGTCCTGTTCGATCCGCAGGGCGCGGTGGTCGCCAGCTACGACAAGATGCACATGTTCGACGTCGACCTGGCCGACGGCGAGTCCTACCGCGAATCGCGCACCTACCGGCCGGGCGATGCGGCGGTCATGGCGGCGCTGCCCTGGTGCGACCTGGGCATGACCGTCTGCTACGACATGCGCTTTCCCTATCTCTACCGCGACCTCGCGCATGCCGGCGCCAAGATGCTGACGGTGCCGTCGGCCTTCACGCGGCCGACGGGCCGGGCGCACTGGCACGTGCTGCTGCGCGCGCGGGCGATCGAGACGGGCTGCTTCGTCGTGGCGGCGGCCCAGTGCGGCGAGCATGCGGGCGGGCGCAAGACCTATGGCCACTCGGTGATCATCGACCCGTGGGGCGAGGTCCTGGCCGATGGCGGCGAGGAGCCGGGCTTTATCGTCGCCGACATCGACCTCGCCCGTGTTGACGAGGCGCGCCGCATGATCCCCTCGCTCCAGCACGACCGCACGTACGCCCCGGTGCCCGTTCGGGCGCGCGCGGCGGAATAGGTCCCGACGCAAAAACGCCCGCCTCCCTTCCGGCAGGCGGGCGTTTTGGTGGCGCCGTCTATTCGTAGACGATCGTCAGGATCTCGTAGGAGCGCGAGCCGCCGGGGGCTTCGACTTCCACCTGATCGCCGGCGCTCTTGCCGATCAGCGCGCGCGCCAGGGGCGAGCTGATCGAGACGAGGCCCTTGGAGATGTCGGACTCGTCGGGCCCGACGATCCGGTAGGTCAGTTCCTTGTCGGTGTCCTCGTCGACGATCTTCACCGTGGCGCCGAACATGATCTTGTCGCCGGACATCTTTCGCGGATCGATGACCTCGGCACGGCTGATCTTGTCCTCGAGTTCCGCCACGCGGCCCTCGGTGAAGGCCTGACGCTCCTTGGCGGCGTGGTACTCGGCGTTCTCGGAGAGGTCGCCATGCTCGCGCGCCTCGGCGATGGCGCGGATAATGGCCGGGCGCTCTTCGGATTTGAGCCGGCGCAGTTCATCCTGCAGCCGGGCATACCCGTCGGGCGTCATCGGGACCTTTTCCATCTCGCGACTCCAGAGAGAAAACGCAACATAGGCACACGCCGCGGAATAAAGTTCCGCAACGCGCGCGTGCCGCCACTGTTATTCGACGGGAAAGGGCGAAGCCCCCGTCAAAAGCCCCCGATAAAATACGATTGCAGGGGGAGCACTTCAAGCTGACCGGCCTTCAAAGCCGCGATCGCCTCCACCGCGGCCCGAGCGCCGGACGCCGTGGTGTAATAGGGGATGCGGTTCACCAGGGCGGTGCGCCGGAGGCTGAAGCTGTCGGTGATCGCCTGGACGCTGTCGGTCGTGTTGAAGACCAGCTGCACCTCGCCGTTCTTCATCGCGTCGACGATGTGCGGGCGGCCTTCCAGCACCTTGTTGATGCGGCCGACGGGCAGGCCGGCCGCTTCCAGGGCGCGGGCGGTGCCGCTGGTCGCGAGCAGGCTGAAGCCCATCTCCACGAGGCGACGGGAGGGACCCAGGATCGCCTCCTTGTCGCGGTCGCGGACGGAGACGAAGACCGTGCCGGCGAGCGGCAGGATGGTGCCGGAGCCGAGCTGCGACTTGGCGAAGGCGCGCCCGAAGTCGCGGTCGATGCCCATGACCTCGCCGGTCGACTTCATCTCCGGGCCCAGCAGCGTGTCGACGCCGGGGAAGCGGGCGAAGGGGAACACCGCCTCCTTCACCGCGATGTGTTTCAGGCGGGCCCGCTCCAGGCCGAAGCCGCCCAGCCGCTCGCCGGCCATGATGCGGGCGGCGATCTTGGCGATCGGCACGCCGGTCGCCTTGGCGACGAAGGGGACCGTCCGGCTGGCGCGCGGATTGACCTCGAGGATGTAGATCTCGTCCGTCCCGTCGGCGCCGGGCTTGACCGCGAACTGGACGTTCATCAGGCCGACGACGTTCAGCGCCAGGGCCATCGCCCTGGTCTGCTCGGCGATCGTCTCGACGGTGGTGTCCGCCAGCGAGTAGGGCGGCAGGGTGCAGGCGGAATCGCCCGAATGGACGCCCGCCTCCTCGATATGCTCCATGATGCCGGCGACATGGACGTCGGTGCCGTCCGCCAGCGCGTCGACGTCCACCTCGATGGCGTCGCTGAGATAGGAGTCGACCAGGACCGGGTTGGCGCCGGAGACCTTCACCGCCGTCTGCATGTAGCGCAGCAGGCCGGCGCGGTCGTGGACGATCTGCATGGCCCGGCCGCCCAGCACGTAGGACGGCCGCAGCAGAACCGGGTAGCCGATGCGCTCGGCGATCGCCTCGGCCTGTTCCACCGAGGTCGCCGTACCGTTCTCCGGCTGGCGCAGGTTCAGCGTGTGGAGCAGCTGCTGGAAGCGCTGGCGATCCTCGGCATGGTCGATCGCGTCGGGGGAGGTGCCCAGGATCGGGATGTTCGCCGCCTCCAGGGCCGCCGCCAGCTTCAGAGGCGTCTGGCCGCCGAACTGCACGATGGCGCCGAGCAGCGTGCCTCGGCTCGCCTCGACATGGGCGATCTCGATGACGTCCTCGGCCGTCAGCGGCTCGAAATAGAGCCGGTCGGCGGTGTCGTAGTCGGTGGAGACCGTCTCCGGGTTGCAGTTGACCATGATGGTCTCGAACCCGGCCTCGCGCAGCGCCATCACGGCGTGCACGCAGCAATAGTCGAACTCGATGCCCTGGCCGATCCGGTTCGGGCCGCCGCCGAGGATCATGATCTTGCGGCGATCCTGCGGGTCGGACTCGCAGGCCGCGGCGTTGAAGCCGTTGCCCTCGTGCGCGGAATACATGTACGGGGTGCGCGAGGCGAACTCGCCGGCGCAGGTGTCGATACGCTTGTAGACCGGCCGCACGCCCAGCGCCCGTCGTCGCGTGGCGACCTCCGTTTCGGTCAGGCCGGTCAGCTCGGCCAGACGGGCGTCGGAGAAACCCTGCCGCTTGAGGCCGGCCATGTCCTGGACATCGTCCGGCAGGCCGTCGGCGCGCACCCGCTCCTCGACCTGGACCAGCTGGCGGATCTGCTCGAGGAACCAGGGGTCGATCTTGCAGGCCGCCTGGATCTGGGATGTCGTGAGGCCGTGTCGATAGGCCTGGGCCACCACTAGGATCCGGTCGGGCACGGGCTGCGCCAGCGCCGCCACGACCGCCTGCGGGTCGACGCCACCCGGCGCGTCACGATCGGCGCCCGGGATGTCGACCTCGTTCAGGCCGGTCAGGCCCGTTTCCATCGACCGCAGTGCCTTCTGCAGCGATTCCGCGAAGCAGCGGCCGATCGCCATCGCCTCGCCGACCGACTTCATCGAGGTCGTCAGCAGGGCCTCGGTGCCCGGGAACTTCTCGAAGGTGAAGCGCGGGATCTTGGTGACGACATAGTCGATCGTCGGCTCGAACGACGCCGGCGTGACGCCGGTGATGTCGTTGTCGAGCTCGTCGAGCGTGTAGCCGACGGCGAGCTTGGCCGCGACCTTGGCGATCGGAAAGCCGGTCGCCTTGGACGCCAGCGCCGAGGAGCGCGACACGCGCGGGTTCATCTCGATGATGACCATGCGCCCGTCGGCCGGGTTGATCGCGAACTGCACGTTCGAGCCGCCGGTGTCGACGCCGATCTCGCGCAGGCACGCGATCGAGGCGTCGCGCAGGATCTGGTATTCCTTGTCGGTCAGCGTCAGCGCCGGCGCCACCGTGATCGAATCGCCCGTATGGATGCCCATCGGGTCGATGTTCTCGATCGAGCAGATGATGATGCAGTTGTCCGCATGGTCGCGGACGACTTCCATCTCGTACTCCTTCCAGCCGAGGACGGATTCCTCGACCAGGACCTCGCGGACGGGCGAGGCCTCCAGGCCACCGCGGACGATCTGTTCGTACTCGTCGCGGTTGTAGGCGATGCCGCCGCCGGTGCCGCCCAGCGTGAAGGAGGGCCGGATGATCGCCGGCAGGCCGGTGTCCTCCAGCGCCCGCCAGGCGTCCTCCATGCTGTTCACCACGGCGCTCTTCGGCGTCTCGATGCCGATGGCGTTCATCGCGTCGCGGAACAGCAGCCGGTCTTCGGCCTTGCGGATCGCGTCGCGGCGCGCGCCGATCAACTCGACGCCGTATTTTTCCAGCGTCCCGTCGTCGGCGAGGGCGAGGGCGGTGTTCAGGGCCGTCTGGCCGCCCATCGTCGGGAGCAGCGCGTCGGGACGCTCGCGCTCGATGATCTTGGCGACGATCTCGGGCGTGATCGGCTCGACATAGGTCGCGTCGGCCAGGTTCGGATCGGTCATGATCGTCGCCGGGTTCGAGTTGACCAGGATGATCCTGTATCCCTCCTCGCGCAGCGCCTTACAGGCTTGCGTTCCGGAATAGTCGAACTCGCAGGCCTGGCCGATGACGATCGGGCCGGCTCCCACGATCAGGATCGACTTTATGTCTGTGCGTTTTGGCATGGGGGAGCTGACTGCCGCGGTCGTGTCGGGATGTTAGCTTTTACCGTCGATCATCTGGATGAAGCGATCGAACAGATAGTGACTGTCGTGCGGTCCCGGCGACGCCTCCGGGTGGTACTGCGCCGAAAAGGCGCGCCGCTTCCTGGATCGCACGCCCTCGATGGTGCCGTCGAAGAGGGATACGTGCGTCGTCTCGACGTCGCCCGGCAAGCTTTCCGGCACGACGACGAAGCCGTGGTTCTGACTGGTGATCTCCACCTTGCCGGTGGTCAGGTCCTTCACCGGATGGTTCGCGCCGCGATGGCCGAGCTCCATCTTCCGCGTCTCGGCGCCGAGCGCCATCGACAGCAGCTGGTGGCCGAGGCAGATGCCGAAGACCGGCAGGCCCTTGTCCATGACGCTGCGGATCGCGGGGACCGCATACTGCCCGGTCGCGGCCGGGTCGCCCGGGCCGTTCGCCAGGAAGACGCCGTCCGGCTTGTGGCGCAGGATGTCCTCCGCCGTCGCCGTGGCGGGCACGACGGTCAGCCTGCAGTCGCGGCCGGCGAGCTGGCGCAGGATGTTGCGCTTCGCGCCGTAGTCGACCGCGACGACGTGCCGCGACCCTTCGCCCGCCGTGCCGTAGCCTTCGCCGAGCTTCCAGGGGGTCTGATCCCAGGAATAGGCCTGCCGGGTCGTCACCTCCCGGGCGAGATCCATGCCTTCCAGCCCCGGCCAGGCGCGCGCTTCGGCGAGGGCCGCATCGATGTCGATGGCGCCGTCCGGCGCGTGCACCAGGACGCCCGTCGGCGCGCCCGCATCGCGGATGCGGCGCGTCAGCTGGCGGGTGTCGATCCCGGCGATGCCGGGCAGGTCGTACGACTTCAGCCACGCGTCGAGATGCTGCATCGCGCGGAAGTTCGAGGGATCGGTGGGATCCATGCGCAGGACGACGCCACGCGCCGACGGCGTGGTCGTCTCCACGTCCTC
Source organism: Constrictibacter sp. MBR-5 (assembly GCF_040549485.1). Taxonomy (NCBI): domain Bacteria; kingdom Pseudomonadati; phylum Pseudomonadota; class Alphaproteobacteria; order Rhodospirillales; family Allostellaceae; genus Constrictibacter; species Constrictibacter sp. MBR-5. The sequence continues at coordinate 28,831 of NZ_JBEPTK010000009.1, read as the reverse complement.
GACGTTCGTGCCGACATTGCCGATATGCGGGAAGGTGAAGGTGATGATCTGGCCCGCATAGGAGGGATCGGTGATGATCTCCTGATAGCCGGTCATCGAGGTGTTGAAGCACACCTCGCCGACCCTGCGGCCCGCGGCGCCGACGCCGCGGCCCCAGAGGACGGTGCCGTCGGCCAGAACGAGCGCGGCAGTCGCCCCGCGCGGACGGCCCGGCCGGGCCGCGGTCGGGCTGTCCGGCGTCAGTCTTTCCGGCATGAAGCTACCTTTCTTCCGTGCAGACGGGCAGGCGTCGATCGCCCCGATGGCCGCCGTGGCTGACACCCGTCTGTAATCTTGACGGCCGACAGCGCTCCCCCATATGTGTCGCCGCCGGACGGCTGGCGAGGGGAACCCTGAGCGGGGGCTAGATAAGCGGCGGCGGCGATCAGGTCAACAGGCACTGGCAGCCTAGAAATGCAAAGGCATTTCAGGAGGTTGGCCGGCACCCCGGCGTTTTCCGACCTGTTTGCCGATTGTGGCCCCGAAGCCGGACCCTGGATTCCTGACAGCGGTGGTCGCAGATGCGAACGCAACTCAACGAGGCTCTCAAGGCCGCCATGCGGGGGCGCGACGCGTGCGCCGTCTCGACGCTCCGGCTGATCCTGGCGGCGATCAAGGACCGCGACATCGCCGCGCGCGGCACGGGCCGCTCCGAGGGCATCGGCGACGACGAGATCCTCGACCTCCTGCAGAAGATGATCCGGCAGCGCCAGGAGTCGATCGCCCTCTACGAACAGGGCGGCCGCCTCGACCTAGTCGAGCGCGAGGCGCGCGAGATCGAGGTGATCCGCGGATTCCTGCCGACCCAGCTCGACGAAGGCGAACTCTGCGCGGCGGTGCGGGACGTGGTCGGCGACCTGGGCGCCGTCGGCCTCAAGGACATGGGGCGCGTCATGGCGGAACTGCGCAATCGCTATGCCGGGCGGATCGATTTCGGCAAGGCGAGCGCGCTCGCACGCGAGCAGTTGGTGTAATAAGGATGGATCGAGCGCCGGCCGCCGACGATCGGCCGCCGCTCTTCGCTTCGGCCGCCGTCACGCACAGCGCAGAGGAGCCCCGTTCGCATGAGCTTTCCACCGGGTTTCCTGGAGGAGCTGCGCGAACGCGTGTCGCTCGTCGGAACGGTGGGGCGCCGGGTGCGCCTCGTGCGCCGCGGCCGGGAACACACCGGTCTCTGTCCCTTCCACAACGAAAAGACCCCGTCCTTCACCGTCAGTGACGAGAAGGGCTTCTATCACTGCTTCGGCTGCGGCGCGCACGGCGACGCCATCAGCTTCCTGATGGGCACCGAAGGCCTGACCTTTCCCGAGGCGGTGGAGCGGCTGGCCGCAGAGGCGGGGATGGAGGTGCCGCGGCCGTCGCGCGAGGAGGCGGCCCGGCACGAACGGGCGCGCGGCCTGCACGAACTGCTGGAAGCGGCCTGCGCCTGGTTCGAGAAGCAGCTCCGGCTTCCCGAGGGCCGGGCGGGACTGGACTATCTGCGTGGCCGCGACCTGGACGACGCGACCATCCTGCGCCATCGCCTGGGCTTCGCCCCCGACCGGCGCGGCGCCGTCGCCGCGGCCCTGAAGCGCGACGGCTTCGACGAGGCGGCCATGCGCGAGGCCGGCCTGCTGAAGCAGGCCGACGACGGGCGCGACTACGAGTATTTCCGCGGCCGCGTGATCTTCCCGATCACCGACCGGCGCGGGCGGGTCATCGGCTTCGGCGGCCGCACGCTGGGCGACCAGCAGCCGAAATACCTCAACTCGCCGGAGACCCCGGTCTTCCACAAGGGCCGCGTCCTCTACAACCATGCGCGGGCACGCGCCGCCGCCGGCGACGCCGGCGAGGTGATCGTGGTCGAGGGCTACATGGACGTGATCGCGCTCGACAAGGCCGGCATCGCCAACGCCGTGGCGCCGCTGGGGACGGCCGTCACCGAGGAGCAGATCGAGGCGCTTTGGCGGATGGCCCCCGAGCCTGTGCTCTGTCTGGACGGCGACGAGGCGGGGCGGCGGGCCGCCGTGCGCGCCGCCGAGCGGGCGATGCCGCTGCTGCGCGCCGGCCTGTCTCTCCGCTTCGCCAGCCTGCCGCCGGGCGAGGATCCCGACAGCCTGGTGCGGACCTCGGGCGTCGAGACGATGCGTGCGGTGCTGGCCGCCGGTCGGCCCCTGGCCGACCTGGTCTGGCAGGTCGAACTCGCCCGCCAGCGGCCCGACACGCCCGAGCGCCGGGCCGCGCTGCGCCAGCGCCTGATGGACGCGGCCGAGAGCGTCCGCGACCCCGTCGTTCGCGAATATTACGTCAACGACTTCCGCGGCCGCCTGTCGGAGCTCTTCGCCCCGCGGCAGGCGCGCGCCGAGGGCCGGCGGCAGGATGGCCGGCCGGGGGGACGGCAGGGCAACCGGCAGGACTGGCGCCGCGACGGGCAGCCGAACGGCCGGATGCCGACGCCGCAGCCCGAGGGGCTGGTGTCGCGCGGCGTGGCCCTGCTCGGACAGCGGCACCGGGTGCAGCAGACCGTGCTCGCCACCCTGGTCAATCATCCGGACATGATCCACGAGTTCGGCGAGCGCCTGGTGACGATGCGCTTTTCGGACAATCGGTTGGACGGATTGCGCACCGCGATCTTAAACTGCGCTGCGGCCGCCGATGCGCTTGACGGGTCTTCCCTGAGAGCCCAATTAGGTCAGGCTGGGTTCGGTGAAGCGGTGGAAACCATCCTCCGCCCTGAGATTCTCATGCACGCGGCTTGCGCGCGGGTCGGGGCGGACAGCGTGAAGGTTCGACTTGGCTTGATGCATCTGTTGGATCGTGCGCACGAACCGGTCTTGTTGCAGGAACTCGACGCGCGGGTCAGCCGGTTGGATGATCGCGCGTCCGATGACGAACTGGACGGGATCGTCGGCTTGGTCGCGAACGAGCGGGCACGCATGACGACGCCGGACGAGAGTTGAAATGGGAGCGGGCGCGGCGGCCGGCCTTCGGTCTCCCGTCCTGAAAATTGCAAACCTCGAACCAGCCGGCGACGGTAGTGTCGTCTGGCTGCATTGCTGACGGAAGGAACGGCATGGCGACGAAACCGGCCGAGGCTGAGCCAGAGACGGACGCCCGGGAAGACGCGCCGGATGGGCCGCTGCTGGACGATAGCGCGGCGGTCAAGCGCCTGGTCGCCCGGGGTAAGGAGCGGGGCTACGTCACCTATGACGAGCTGAACGCCGCTCTCCCGTCCGAGCAGGTATCTTCCGAGCAGATCGAAGACACGATGGCGATGCTCTCCGAGCTCGGCATCAACGTCGTCGAGTCGGAGGAGACCGAGGAGCCGGCCGCGGAGCGCGCGACCGAGGAGCAGCCGAGCGGCGGCAATATCGACGAGGACGACATCGGCCGCACCGACGATCCGGTGCGGATGTACCTGCGCGAGATGGGCAGCGTCGAACTGCTGTCCCGCGAAGGCGAGATCGCGATCGCCAAGCGCATCGAGGCCGGCCGCGACAAGATGATCGGGTCGATCTGCGCCAGCCCCGCAATGGTGCAGTCGCTGATCGAGTGGCGCGATCGGCTGGTCGCGGAGCGCATGCTGCTGCGCGACATCATCGACCTGGAGGCGACCTACGGCGCCGACTTCAACACCGGTAACGGGGTCGATGGCGGCGAGGCGGGTGCCAACGGGGCCGTGCCGGCGGAAGCCACCGAGGAAACCGAGACCGAGGACAGCGAGTCCGAGTCGGACGGTGACGACGGCGAGGAGGCGAACATCTCGCTGTCCGCCATGGAGCGGGCGCTGCTGCCGGAGGTCGTCGCGAAGTTCGACGCGATCGCCGCCGTCTACAAGAAGGTGAAGCCGCTCCAAGAAGCGATCGTCGCGGATGCGATCGGCACCGGTACCCCGGTCACGCCGGCCCAGCTCAAGCGATACGACAAGCTCAGGGCCGAACTGCTGGAGCAGATGAAGGCGATTCGGTTCCACAACAGCCGGATCGAGGAACTCGTCGCGAAGCTCTATGCGCTGAACAAGGAAGTCATCGGCCTGGAAGGTCGCGTGCTGCGGCTCGCGATGCAGTCCGGGGTGAAGCGCGACGTGTTCATTCCCGAGTGGCAGGGTCACGAGATCGACCCGAAATGGATGCAGCGGATCGGCCAGAAGGCCGAGTGGAAGAAGTTCGTCCGCGACCAGGCCGAGCCGGTCGCCACGATCCGCAGCCGCATCTGCGACATCTGCGTCGAAGCGGGCCTGCCGCTGCGCGATTTCCGCACCATCGTCGCGACGGTGCAGGAGGGCGAGCGCGAGGCCGGCAAGGCGAAGAAGGAGATGGTCGAGGCCAACCTCCGGCTCGTCATCTCGATCGCGAAGAAGTACACGAACCGCGGCCTGCAGTTCCTGGACCTCATCCAGGAGGGCAACATCGGCCTGATGAAGGCGGTCGACAAGTTCGAGTACCGCCGCGGCTACAAGTTCTCGACCTATGCCACCTGGTGGATCCGGCAGGCCATTACCCGGTCCATCGCGGACCAGGCGCGGACGATCCGCATTCCGGTCCACATGATCGAGACGATCAACAAGCTGGTCCGCACCTCGCGGCAGATGCTGCACGAGATCGGCCGCGAGCCGACGCCGGAAGAACTGGCGGTCAAGCTCGGGATGCCGCTGGAGAAGGTCCGCAAGGTCCTGAAGATCGCCAAGGAACCGATCAGCCTGGAAACGCCGATCGGCGACGAGGAGGACAGCCATCTCGGCGACTTCATCGAGGACAAGAACGCGATCCAGCCGCTCGATGCCGCCATTCTCGGCAACCTGCGCGAGAGCACGACGCGGGTCCTGTCCTCGCTGACGCCGCGCGAGGAGCGGGTCCTGCGGATGCGGTTCGGCATCGGCATGAACACCGACCACACGCTGGAGGAAGTCGGCCAGCAGTTCTCGGTGACGCGCGAGCGCATTCGCCAGATCGAGGCGAAGGCGCTGCGCAAGCTCAAGCACCCGAGTCGCTCGCGCAAGCTGCGCAGCTTCCTCGACACCTGAGCGACCGCGCGTCGGGCGGCCGCCAGAGGGTGCGGCAATTCGACGCAGAAGCGTGACGCGCTCCGCCGGGTGACGGAGACGATGATGACGGGGGCGAAGCCGGAAGGCTTCGCCCCCGTCGCAGTTTTGCCCCTAACTGGTGAAAGCTTATGTGATTGAGAGGCAATCGCAAAATTGCGGCGCTGTAATGTTGCGGTCCGGGCGGGACGTCGCGTCCGGCTGACAGGGGGCATCGGGCGCTTCATCTGTTTGCTGCCTGCCCATGACTGTGGTCCTGCACCGACGAACAGGCGGGACCGCTCACTTCTTATCGCATAGCCGTGATGGGCGGCAGCGCACCCTGCGCATGTGCGACGCCGCCGGTATCCGACGGCAACGTTCGGCCGGTCCCGAGCCCCCATGAATGGTTTGCGGACAACGGCTTGCGGCGCGACATCCCGTTGCGGAGAATGATTCGCATGTGCTTTATGGCCCCAATCCATGCGGTTGGGAGTCATTCTCAAATGAACAAGCACAATATTCATCATCCACGCACGCTGCGGCGAAAGGCCCTGACCGCGGGCTTGGCCGTGTCGTTCGCCGCCGTCGGCGCCGGCGAGGCACTCGCCCAGGCGCAGACCTCGGCGGACACGTCGACCACGGGTGCCGTCGAACTCGCCCCGATCTCGGTCGAGGGCCGGACGGAGACGGAAACGCCGCCGAACACGCTGAAGGCGGAGACTGGAATCGGCCGGCTTCCCGGGACCGTCCAGGACACGCCGCAGATCGTCAACGTGGTCCCGAAGCGCGTGCTAGAGGAGCAGAACGTGACGTCGCTGGAGCAGGCTCTGCGCAATGTGCCCGGTGTGACGATCGCGATCGGCGAGGGCGGACCCAGCAACGGCGACCAGTTTCGCATCCGCGGCTTCGCCGCGCAGAGCGACATCTATTCGGACGGACTGCGCGACTTCGGCCTGTATGTGCGCGACAGCTTCAACTACGAAGAAGTGCAGGTCATCAAGGGCCCCTCGTCGGAGAGCTTCGGCATGGGAACGACCGGCGGCGCCATCAACACGCAGTCGAAGACGCCGAAGTTGCAGAATTTCGTCTCCGGGACGATCAGCGGCGGCAGCGGGCCGCAGGGCCGCGGCACGGTCGACGTCAACCGGATGATCACCGACACCATCGCCGTGCGCCTGAACGGCATGTATCACAACCAGGAGGCAGCCGACCGGGACGTGGTCGAATCCGAGCGCTGGGGGGTGGCCGGTTCGATCGGCTTCGGCATCGGCACCGGTACCGAGTTCACGATGTCCTACTTCCACCAGGAAGACGACCGCGTGCCGGACTATGGAATCCCGGTCTTCGGGCAAACGCCCAATACGGGCGGCCCAGGATTCCTGATCGACAAGGGCAAGCCATCCACCGAGTACGGCATCGACCGCGACAACTTCTACGGCTTCGACAGCGATACCGACGAGACCCAGGTGGACATGTTCACCGCCCGGCTCGAGCACGAAGTCACCGACTGGCTGACCTTCTACAACGATACGCGCGTCACGACCTACGACCGCTACTTTCAGGCGACGCAGGCGACCTGCAACGCGGCGTGCGTCGCCGCCTATTTCGGCGTCGGCGGCGCTACCGTCAGCCGCGGTGGACCGAGCCCCTATGACCAGGAAGGCTGGGCCGCCCAGAACGTCTCTACCCTCGTCGGCAACTTCAACACCGGACCGCTCCGTCACCAGCTCGTCGTCGGCGCGGACCTGTTCAAGCAGAACAACGAGCGGCAGAGCCACTCCTACAGTCCCGGGCGTCCCGGAACCGGCCTGGAGAACCCGGCGAACGATTCGCCGTTCGATGTCCTGAAGGGGACAGGCGCCGATCGCGAGACCGACGCGCTGAACCTCGGCTTCTTCGCCAGCGACCGGCTGTGGCTCACCGACGAGATTTCAGTCCTCGGCGGCGTCCGCTTCGATTCTTATGACGCGAAGGTCGATGACGGCCTCACGACGGTCGAGAACAAGTCCGACCTGACAAGTCCGAAGGCGAGCCTGATCTGGGAGCCGACCAATACCCAGGCCTACTATGTGTCTTGGGCGAAATCGAGTTCGCCCCAGGGCCAGTTCATCTCGTCGACGGGCAACCCGGTCAGCAGCGACGATCTCAAACCGGAAACGAGCGAGTTGTGGGAAATCGGTGCCAAGATCGGCCTGTTCGACGAGCGGCTCGGCCTTTCGGGGGCGATCTTCTACATCGATAAGGACAACGCCAAGCAGAACGATCCCGTCACCGGAGACATTCTCGCCAACAGCGGCGAAAAGCAGCGGGTGAAGGGCGTCGAGATCGGCATCAGTGGACGGATCACCGATGCCTGGATCGTAACGGCCGGTTACACCTATCTCGACCCGGAGATCCGCGAGGGGTTCTCGGGAGGGCGGGGAGCGCCCGTGAGAGTGGATGACAGCCTCGAGGGGAACCAGATCTCGTTCGTGCCCAAGCACGCGGCTTCGGTCTGGACGACCTATGATCTGTCCGACCTGATCATTCCCAAGGATCTGGGCCGCATTCTCATCGGCACCGGCATCACCTATCGCGACGAGGTCTACCTGAACTCCGCGAATACCTCGATCGCACCCGAGACCTTCTCCTGGGATGGCCTCGTGTCCTACGAGTACGCCAACTATCGGCTGGCGCTGAACGCCTACAACCTGACCGACGAACTGAACTACGATCAGGTCTGGGGGAATCGGGTCGTCCCGTCCGCCGGACGGACCTTCGTTCTGACCGCGGGCGTGACCTTCTGACACCGCCATCCGAAGAGGGGAGGGGCTTCGGCCTCTCCCGATCTACCCCGCTTCGAGGCCAGCAGGAGCCGAGCCATGCTCGTCGAGATCCCCGACGTCCTGACGCCCGAGGAGGTCGCCCATGCCCGCCGCGTGCTGGAGGCGGCGGCCTGGGTCGACGGACGCAAGACGGCGGGGGAGCAGGCGGCTCTCGCCAAGCGCAACCTGCAGATCCCGGAAGATTCGGACGCGGCGCGCGAGGTCGGCGACCTGGTGCTGCGGGCCCTCGGCCGCAGTCCCGCCTTCACCGCCGCGGCCCTGCCGCTGCGCGTGCTGCCGCCGATGTTCAACCGCTACGACGTCGGCATGAAGTTCGACGCCCATGTGGACGGTGCCATCCGGCAGGTGCCGGGTACCGGCATCCGCCTGCGCGCCGACGTGTCCTCGACGCTCTTCCTCACCGACCCCGACGACTATGACGGCGGGGAACTGCTGGTCGAGGACACCTACGGCGCGCAGGCGGTGAAGCTTCCAGCCGGATCGATGGTCGTCTATCCGGCCTCCAGCCTGCATTCCGTCGCCGAGATCACGCGCGGCAGCCGCTGGGCCTCGTTCTTCTGGACCCAGTCGATGGTGCGCGACGACGGCAGGCGGGCGATGCTCTACGACCTGGACCAGTCGATCATGGCGCTGCGGGCGACGCTGCCCGACACGCACGAGGGCGTGCTGGGCGTCACCAGCCACTATCACAACCTGATCCGCGCCTGGGCCGAACTGTAGCCGGCGGTGCCCGCCGTTGTGCCCGGCAACCTGCTGGCGCATCCTGATCGCAGGGGAAACGTCGAAACGGGAAAAACCGTGATCGAAGCCGACTATGTGGTGGTGGGAGCCGGCTCCGCCGGCTGCGTCGTCGCCGCCCGCCTGAGCGAGGACGGCGCCAGGGTGGTGTTGCTGGAGGCGGGGCCGCCGGACACCTATCCCTTCATCCACGTTCCGGCCGGCTTCCTGAAGCTGATCCAGAACCCGCGGGTCAACTGGAACTACCTGACCGAGCCTGAGCCCGGCACCGGCAACCGCCCGCATCGCTGGCCGCGCGGTCGCGTGTTGGGCGGCACCAGTTCGATCAACGGCATGCTCTGGGTGCGCGGCCAGCCGGCCGACTATGACGGCTGGGCGCAGCGCGGCTGCCAGGGCTGGAGCTATGAGGAGGTCCTGCCGCACTTCCGGCGCAGCGAGCGCTATGCCGCCGGGGACGACGCGGTGCGCGGCCGCGACGGGCCGGTGACGGTGGAGGACCATCGGACGGTCCACCCGCTGGCGAAGCGCTTCGTCGAGGCGGCGCAGCAGGCGGGCTGGGACTACAATCCCGACTACAACAGCGGCGACCAGGAGGGGGCGTCCTTCTGCCAGATGTCGCGGCGCGGGCGCTTCCGGGCCTCGACGGCGCGCACCTATCTGGCCGAGGCGAAGGGACGGCCGAACCTGCGCGTCGAGACGCGCGCGCTGGCCTCGCGGCTCATCTTCGAGGGCCGGCGCTGCACCGGCGTCGCCTTCCGGCGCGATGGCGTCGAGACGGTGGTGCGCGCGGCGCGCGCGGTGATCCTCTCCGGCGGCACGATCAACTCGCCGCACCTGTTGCAGATCTCCGGCGTGGGACCGGCGGCGCATCTCGGCAGCCTCGGCGTCCAGCCGGTGCACGACCTGCCCGGCGTCGGCGCGAACCTGCACGACCACTACATCGTGCGCGTCTCGCAGCGGGTGAAGGGGGCGGTGACGGTCAACGAGCAGTCGCGCGGCCTGCGTCTGGTGGGCGAGGTGCTGCAGTGGACGTTCGGTTCGCGCGGCGTGCTGACCCTGGGCGCCACCAATGCGCTGCTCTTCTGCCGCTCGCGCGAAGGCCTGATGGGGCCCGACCTGCAACTCAGCTTCGCGCCGGGCAGCTTCGCCGCCGACGTGTTCGGCGTGCTGGAGAAGGAGCCGGGGATGACCATCGCGGTCTGCCCAGTGCGGCCGGAGAGCCGCGGCACGGTGATGGCGATCTCGCCAGACCCGTCGATCCCGGCCTCGATCCGCCCGAACTACCTGTCGGCACCAAACGACCTGGAGGTCATCCGGGCCGGCATACGCCTGTCGCGCAAGATCTTCTCCATGCCGGCCCTGGCACCGCTCTGCGTGCAGGAGACATTCCCGGGGCCGGACGTGCAGACCGACGACGACATGGAACGCTACGCGCGCGGTAACGGCGGCACCGTCTACCACCCCGTCGGTACCTGCCGCATGGGCACCGACCCGATGGCGGTGGTCGACCCGCGCCTGCGCGTGCACGGCATCGACGGCCTGCGTGTCGCCGACGCCTCGATCATCCCCGCCATGCCGTCCGGCAACACCAACGCGCCGACCATCATGATCGGCGAGAAGTGCGCCGCGATGATTCGGGAGGACGCCCGCGCGCCCCTTTGAAACGCCTCCAATACTTTGACTCGCCGATCCCCCGCGCGATGCTGAATCGTCCGCCGCTGGTGGGGTTAATTCAGCGGCCGAAGCGGCTGCGGGTAAGAGATACGTTGCAGACTTCGTGTTGAACTACAGTGGCAATGTTGCCCACTCGTATATCTCGCGAATGCCGATCTCGCTAAGAGTGCACTTTCGATCTACCCCTTCTGAGGGGTGTACTGCCGGTACCCGGTTGCGCTCACATGGCAACTCCGAAGGCGGCGCCTGGTCAGGAAGATATGGGCCCGCCATCGCGAGCAGGGAGGGCGGAGCATGCCTACGATTATCGGGAGCAATCACACCCTTGAGGGGCGTGAGATCAGCGACTTCAAAGTCGGCGACCGCTTCCCGGACCGGCAGTCGGCCGTCAATTTCATCACCGATTTCATTGAGAAAACATACGAAGAGCATGGGTATGATGGCGAAAATTGCTACTGGTGGGGGCGCCAGAAGGAATCTGAATATGTATATCGCTTTCGAATCACCTAAAGTTGGTTAGATCTGGCCGACGAATGGTCTGGTCTCGGTGATCAGTTTCGGTGGGGACAGCGACGTCGGCGGGGATTGGCTGCTCGGCGGCGAAGGCAACGGTATCATCTCGATCGGCTTCGGCGATGCCCGCTTCCTGAAGCTCGAAGGCGAGGAGGGTAACGAGACCCATGAGGCAGGGTTGGAACGGTGACACCGCTCGGACCCTTAGACTTGCGCCGGCGCGCACGGGGCGCTACGTCATCCGGCCGGAGGGCCTGTAGTTCAGCGGTTAGAACGCACCGCTCATAACGGTGTTGTCCCAGGTTCGAATCCTGGCGGGCCCACCACCACTACCGGATCGAGGCGGCCCCGCTTCGACCGGATTCGCGTACCGGCGCGGCTGTCGCCTGATCGAGGTCGATCGGACATGCTTGCGGCATCGCACGGGGATCTGGGGGACAGCATGAACGAGTGCAATACGGCTGATCGCGACGACGAGCCCGCATCCGCGAAGGCCTGGGAGACGCCGATCTTGACGATAATCCCGACCGACCACGCCGGCTTCAATGCCGCCGGCGCCGACGATGGCTATGGCTTTTCCTGAGCCTCTGCAGGGGCTCCATGGCGCGTTCCGGAAGGCTCTCGATCCGATACCGGCCGGCCTGCTCGGCGGGCGGTGCGCCGCTGGCGATGGCGTGATCGCGTCCGGGCGTCGCGACGAGGCGTAGCCGCCTCGGGCTGCGGCGGCGCATCGAGGTAGAACCGGCGCCTTGGCGAGGGCGCCGGGCGGCACAGATCGCTTTGCACGGTCGTTTTCAAGGAGAGCGCCATGCAACGGTGTATACCGCCTGCCCTCGGGCTGGCGGCTATGCTCGGTATCGCCACCGCCATCGCCGGCTGCGGCGGCCAGCCGCAATACACGCAGGAACAGCATTACGATCTGGTCGACTGCAGTCTCGTCGGCTGGGGCTCCCGGTCCATGCCGCGGCAGGCCTGCCTCGACCAGGGCGGCGTGCCGCTGTAGATCATCGGTCGGAAGGGGGACGGACGTGCGATTTGTCCGTGCTTTTGCCGTACCCAACGCGGCGGAATGCCGTTAGGCTGTCGCTCCATCGGGATCGGCCGCTTCTCCAAGGCGATGTCCTGGACCAGCGTCCAAGGAACAACCGAAGGAGGGACATGCTCATGACGGCGTTGCGTAATCGCGAATACCGGCACATCGAGGTCCACCCGATCGCCGGCTCGCTCGGGGCCGAGATCGAAGGTGTCGACCTGTCGCAGGAGCTGGACGACGAGGTGCTGGGTGAGATCCGCTCCGCCCTGCTCGACAATCTCGTCATCTTCGCCCGCGATCAGAAGCTCACCCCCGACCGGCAGTTGGCTTTCGCCAAGCGTTGGGGCGAGATCCATTTCCATCCCTTCATGCAGGGCATGGACGACTATCCCGAGATCCTCGAGATCAAGAAGCTGCCGACCGACAAGAAGAACTTCGGCGGGTCGTGGCATTCGGACCAGCAGTTCGCGCCAAAGCCGGCGATGGGCACGATCCTCTACGCCAAGCAGGTGCCGTCGGCGGGCGGCGACACGATGTTCGTCAACCAGTACCTCGCCTACGAGGCGCTGTCGGACACGATGAAGAACATGTTGTCGGGCCTGAAGGGCGTGAACATCGGCGACAACTTCAAGGGTCACGACGGCAAGTCGCGCAAAGAGTTCTACGCCGACAAGATCTCGATGAAGGTGAAGGATCCGGGCGACGTGCAGACCACGTCTGCACATCCGCTGATCCGCACCCACCCGGAGACGGGCCGCAAGGGCCTCTACATCGGCGGCCACACCCACGGCATCGAGGGCATGACGGCCGAGGAGAGCCAGCCGCTGATCGACTTCCTGATGCGGCACTCGACCCGGCCGGAATTCACCTGCCGCTTCCGCTGGCAGACCGGTTCGCTCGCCTTCTGGGACAATCGCTGCACCCAGCATTATGCGGTCAACGACTATCCCGGCGACACGCGCATCATGCACCGCATCACGATCTGCGGCGACACGCCGTACTGAGCCCTACCCGTACCGAGGACTAGGCGCCCGCGCGTTGCTGCCGGGCGAGCCACTCGTTCCAGGGCCCGACCGACGGATCGTCGGCTCGGGCCTTGTAGTAGGGGATGAGCGGCATGTAGGCGTCGAGGATCGCGCGGAGTTCGCCGACCGGCTCGATATGGCGGTCGACGCGCAGGTCGACGGCCGGGAAGGATCGGTCATCGTAGACCAGCATCGCCGCCGATTGCTGCCCGTCCGGCTGGCCGCCCGCGTCGCGCCCGGCTTCCAGGGCGCGGCAGAGCCGGTCCGGCAGCGGTGCCCCCTCGGATGCGGCGAAAGCCTCCGCCATCGCCGAGACGACCCGTTCCGAGACCAGCTTGTTGCCCATGGCGACGAAGCCGTCGCCGACATGGTGGCCCTTCCAGTCCGTGTTGCCGGACCCTGTGCACGCGGCGCAGCGGCCGGCGGCATCGACCACCGCCAGCTGCCGCCGCTCCATATGCGGGTCGCTGGCGGCGAGCGCGGCGAGGACCGCCTCCGCGTCGCGGCCCTCGGCCAGCATGTCGAGGCCGCGCGGCCCGAGGGTCGGGTTGGTGAGCGCCTGGGTGGCCACGGCGCCGACCCCGGCACGGGCGAACGGCACGCGCGAGCCGACCGCCATCTCGCCGGTGGCGGTGGCGATGCCGAAGGCACCCGTGCGGGGACAGCGGGCGATGAGGGTGAACGTCATCGGAACCTCCGGCGGAATGGCGGAGCGTCATTCTGCGCGCGGACTGTGCGACGCGCCACCGGCGGACTCACCAGCCGCGCGTGCCGGCCGCCCCCTTGAACGGGCCGGCGATGCGTGACGTGATCCAGCCGCCGTAGAAGTCGCCCTCCTGCGGTTGCACGCGCTCTGCGCCGACATGGCATTCGTCCACGCGCGAGGCATAGAAGGCGAGGAAGCCCGCGATCGGGCGGAAGGCGGGCGTGGGGTCCGGATAGGACCAGGCGGCGGCATCGCTGCGGCGGCCGCCCGTCTCGATGCTCCAGTAGCGCGCGGTGCCCTTGAACTCGCACCAGCTGCGCCCCGGGGCCGGGACGAGGAGGTCCTGGCGCACGTCGGCCGGCGGGATGTAGTACACCGGCGGATGGCTCGTCTCCAGCACCCGCCACCCGGCGCAGGTGTCCGCGATAACGGCACCCGCGAAGACGACCTGCAGCCTTTCCGCCACCGGCTCCAGGCGAGGCGGCCGCGGATAGTCCCAGACGGACTCGCGGCCGGGGCCGGGATCTTCGCGGCGCGGCGGAAATGTCATGGCGCGTGCTCCGGCGGATAACCCAGGGTTCGCCCGGCATACGCGGCGGAATCGCCGACGGTTCATCATCCGCCCGCGGGATGCCCACGTAGGAGGACCGGCGGCACAGAGTGGCGCCGTTGCCGTGTCCGTTTCCCGAGGAATGGCCGATGATCCCGTCGCAGTCGCCGATACTCTTCCCGCAAGGCGGCATCGCCGTGGTGGTCGGTGCGGGCGGCGGCATCGGTGCCGCGCTGCTGCACGGCCTGGAGGCGCGCGGCGACTTCGCGCGCGTCGTCGGCTGCGGCCGGACCGCCGCGATCGGACTCGACCTGTTGGAAGAATCGTCGATCGCCGCCGCCGCGGCGCAGCTGCGAGACCTCGGCGAGCTGCGGCTGGTGATCGACGCGACCGGCTTCCTGCACGGCGGCGGCTTCACGCCCGAGAAGAGCCTGCGCGATCTGGATCCGGCGCATCTGGCGCATGCGTTCGCGGTGAACGCCATCGGGCCGGCACTGCTGATGAAGCACCTGCTGCCGCTGCTGCCGCGCCGCGGCAAGGCGGTGTTCGCCACACTGTCGGCGCGGGTCGGCAGCATCGGCGACAACCGGCTGGGCGGCTGGTACGCCTATCGCGCGTCGAAGGCGGCGCTGAACCAGCTGGTGCGGACGGCGGCGGTCGAACTGCACCGCCGCTGCCCCGAGGCCGCCTGCGTTGCGCTGCATCCGGGGACGGTCGATACCGGGCTGTCCGGGCCGTTCGCCAAGGGGGGTCTGGACGTGCAGGCGCCGGACGAGGCGGCGGGCCGCCTGCTCTCCGTGATCGACCGCCTGGGGCCGAGCGACAATGGCGGGTTCTTCGACCATCGCGGCGCGGCGGTTCCCTGGTGAAGCGGCGACCGGCCCGCTATCCTGCACGCGGCGAGCGGCAGGAGAGGGACCATGGCCACCGCAGAGGATCACGCCGGACGGCACCCGGAACCGATGACGCTGCACGAGAAGCGCGTCGACGCAATGCTGCAGCTGATCGCCGGATCCGGCGGCGCCTGCGCGGCGGCGCACCGGCAGGCGCAGGAGCGGCTGCGCGACGTCGACTACGACGCCGAGGATTATTACGGCCGCTGGCTGGCGGTGCTGCGCCAGATCGTCGTGGAGACCGGCGTGGCGACCGACGACGAGCTCCGACACCGCGTCGCGGCACTCGATGCACGGGGAGATGATCAGCGATGAACGGACCGCGCTTCACACCGGGCGACCGGGTGCGCGTCGATGCCCGCGACCACGAGGGGCACTGCCGCACGCCGACCTTCCTGCGCGGCAAGACCGGCAGCGTCGACCACGTGCTCGGCACCTTCCGCAACCCGGAGAGCCTGGCCTATTTCGGCTCCGGCGAGCCGGCGCAGCCGCTCTACGTGGTCCGCTTCCGCCAGGCCGACGTCTGGCCGGACTATCGCGGCGGACCGAACGACACGGTCGCCGCCGACATCTACGAGCATTGGCTGGAGGCGGCGCGATGAGCGGCGGGCATCATCACCACGATCACGACCACGATCATGATCACGACCATGCGCCCGACGATCCGGCGCCGCCGCGCGAATACGAACTGCTGGAGCAGGCGATCCGCGAACTGCTGATCGAGAAGGGCCTGCTGACCGCCGAGCAGATCCAGCGGCAGATCGACGACATGGACAGCCGCACGCCGATGAACGGCGCGAAGCTGGTCGCCAAGGCCTGGGCCGACCCGGCGTTCAAGGCGCGGCTGCTGTCCGAGCCGAAGGCGGTGATCCAGGAGTGGGGCATCGACCTGGAGAAGAGCCCCGAACTGATGATCGTCGAGAACACGCCGTCGGTGCACAACGTCATCGTCTGCACCCTCTGCTCCTGCTATCCGCGCGCCGTGCTGGGCGTGCCGCCGGCCTGGTACAAGAAGAAGGCGTACCGGGCCCGCACGGTGGTCGAGCCGCGCGCCGTCCTCGCCGAATTCGGCACGGTGCTGCCCGACGCGGTCGAGGTGCGCGTCCACGACAGCACGGCGGACCTGCGCTACATGGTCCTGCCGATGCGGCCGGCCGGCACGGAGGGCTGGAGCGAGACGGATCTGGCCGGCCTCGTCACCCGCGACGCCTTGATCGGCGTCACCACGGCACGGGCGCCGGCCGCGGGATAGTCGCCGCCCAGGTCCCCTCCTGGCGGGCGTTCGCGCGCGGGCCTAGCATCCTCCGACAAGAACAATCGGAGGAAAGCCATGAGACCGGTACTCGCCAGCGCCGCCGCGCTGGCCGCGATGTCGTTCGCGATTTTCGGAGCACAGGCTCAGGTGTCGGACGACGTCGTCCGCATCGGCGTGCTGACCGACATGAGCGGCCCCTACCAGGATTGGGCGGGGCCCGGCTCGGTCGTCGCCGTACAGATGGCGGTCGAGGATTTCGGCCGCACGGTGCTCGGCAAGAAGATCGAGGTCGTCTCGGCCGATCACCAGAACAAGGCGGACGTCGGCGCCAACCTGACGCGGCAGGCGGCTGGGACGCCTGCAAGCTGGTCCAGACGATCCCCGCCGACGAGGCCTTCCGGCCGCTGGCGCAGAGCGCCTGTCCGTTGGTGAAGAAGTAGGAGGGCGCGATGACGAACGAGATCGGCTTCATCGGCGTCGGCGCGATGGGCGGCCCGATGGTCCGCCGCCTGTGCGAGCGCCAGTACCGGGTGCGCGTCTACGACAGTTCCCAGGCCGCACTGGAGCGGGCGGTGGGCTATGGCGCCGAGGCGGCGCCGTCGCCCGCCGACGTCGCGGCCAATGCCGAGACGGTGCTGGTCAGCCTGCCGACGCCGGCGATCGTGCGCGAGGTGGCGCTCGGCCGGAACGGCCTGATCGAGGGGGGCGGCATGCGCACCTTCGTCGACCTGTCGACGACGGGTCCGACGGTGGCGCGCGAGGTCGCCGCGGCGCTGGCGGCGAAGGGCGTGACGGCCATCGACGCCCCCGTATCCGGCGGGATCGCCGGGGCGGAGGCGGGCACGCTCGCGGTCATGGTCTCCGGGCCGGCCGATGCGATCGACAAGGCGCGATCGGCGCTGGAAGCGATCGGCCGTGTCTTCGTGGTGGGCGATCAGGTCGGCCTCGGCCAGGTGCTGAAGCTGGTCAACAACGGCCTCGCCGCGACGGCGGTGGTGGCGTCCGCCGAGGCGGTGGCGATGGCGGTGCATGCCGGGCTCGACGCGAAGATGGTGGTCGACGTCATCAACGCGTCCAGCGGCCGCAACTTCATGACGGAGAAAATGTTCACCGAGCGGGTGCTGACGCGAACCTTCGACTTCGGTTTCCGCACGGAGCTGATGCACAAGGACATCCGCCTCTGCACCGACGAGGCCGAAGCGGCGGGCGTGCCGATGTTCGTCACCAGTGCGGCGCGGCAGATGTGGTCCTTCGCCGTCGGCCAGGGCAGCGGGCGGGAGGACATCAGCACCTACGTGCGCTATCTGGAGGCATGGACGGGGATCGAGATGCGCTCGGACCCGGAGCGGAAGGGCCCGGCGGCTGCGCCGGGCGAAAGGAGCGAGGAATGACGATAGCCGCAGCGACGACGGATGCCGGTGGCGACCTGCGCCGGCCGCTGATGCTGATCGACGGCGATTGGGTGGCGAGCGGTACCGGCCGGACCCTTTCGGTCGAGAACCCGGCGAAGCGCAAGCCGATCGCCGAGGTGCCGCGTGCCGATGCCGATGACGTCGACCGCGCGGTGAAGGCGGCGGCGGCGGCCTTCCCGAAATGGTCGAAGGTGGCGCCGCGCGATCGCGGCCGGATGCTGCTGCGCATCGCCGATGCGCTGGAAGCGCGCACCGAGGAACTGGCGCGGTTGATCGCGCTGGAGACCGGCAACGCGCTGCGCACACAGGCGCGCGGCGAGGCCGCCCTATCCGGCGACATCTTCCGCTATTTCGGCGGACTCGCGAGCGAGCTGAAGGGCGAGACGATCCCGCTCGGCGAGCAGGTTCTGAGCTACACCCGCCGCGAGCCCCTGGGCGTCGTCGGCGCCATCGTGCCGTGGAACGCCCCGGTCATGCTGTCGGTGCTGAAGATCGCGCCGGCCGTCTGCGCCGGCAACTGCATCGTGCTGAAGGCGGCCGAGGACGCGCCGCTCGGCGTGCTGCTGCTGGCCGAGGTCTGCAGGGAATTCCTGCCGAAGGGCGTGGTCAACGTCATCACCGGCATCGGCCCGGAGTGCGGCGAGCCGCTCGCCCGCCATCCGCTGGTGCGCAAGCTCTCCTTCACCGGGTCGACCGGCGTCGGCAAGCTCGTCATGTCGGCGGCGGCCGAACGGATCGTGCCGGTGTCGCTGGAGCTGGGCGGCAAGAGCCCGTCCATCGTCTATCCCGACGCGAACGAGGACTGGGCGGTCGACGGCGTCATCGCGTCGATGCGCTTCACCCGGCAGAGCCAGTCCTGCACGGCGGGATCGCGCCTGTTCCTGCACGAGAGCATCTTCGACAGCTTCCTGCAGAAGCTGGTCGATAAGACCTCGAAGCTGAAGCTGGGCGACCCGATGGACGAGGCGACCGACATTGGCTCGATCATCAACGAGAAGCAGTTCAAGTGTGTGTGCGGCTATGTCGACGAGGGCCTGAGGAGCCCGGATGCGACCCTGCTGATGGGCGGGCTGCCGCCGCAGGACGGGCCGCTGAGCGAAGGCTACTTCGCCATGCCGACGATCTTCGCCCAGGCGTCGAACGACTGGCGGCTGGCGCAGGAGGAGATCTTCGGGCCGGTACTGGTGGCGATCCGCTGGAAGGACGAGGCCGAGGCCATCCGCATGGCGAACGACAGCCATTACGGCCTCGCCGCCTATGTCTGGACCCACGACATCGGCCGCGGCCTCCGCACCGCGCACGCCATCGAATCCGGCTGGGTGCAGGTGAACCAGGGCCTCGGCCAGATGCCGGGCCACTCCTACGGCGGCTACAAGCAGAGCGGCATCGGCCGCGAGTTCTCGCTGGAAGGAATGCTCGACAGCTTCACCCAGAAGAAGAACGTGACGGTCAACCTGCAGGTGACCGGGGCGCTTTAGGCGGCGGGCGGGCCTTCGGGCCCGCCGTTCCCCCTCTCGACGCTATCGCGACTCGCGCGTGTGCCAGATCCGCAGGATGAAGATCGCGCCGCTCCGGACTTCGTAGCGCTCTTCGTAGCTACACTGGAAAGGACGGGGGCACCGATTCGCGGCCGAGATTGTCGCTGGCGCTCCGCATGCCGCGCGCCACCGCGTGATCGCATCCTGACCCTTTCTAATCCTGCGTGTCGTCGCCTGGCTCGTGGCTGTCCAGGGCGGCGCGGAGGCGTTGGAGGAGGTCGAGCGCGTCGTTCAGTTCGGAACGCTTGAAGTCGGAGGCGAGGGCTTCGGCGAACGGCTCCTCGCGGCGGGCGGCGTCGTCGAGGAAGGCGATGCCGGCTTTCGCGACGCTCAGACGAGGCGAGCGCTTGTGCTCGGGGTTGGGCTTCGTCTCGATGTGGCCGGCCGCGACCAGATCGTTCACGACCGTCTGGACATACTGCCGCGATACCCCGCGCAGCCGCGCCAGATCCGGCACCGTCAGCGGTCCCTCGTCGCGGAGCTGGCGCAGGATCGCCCGGCGTCCGGCAGCGGCACCCTCCGGCCCATGAAGCCGCGCGGCGGCGGCGGCGACCGAAGCGTGAACGCGTCCGACCTCCTCGACGACCTCGACAAGGAGACGAATCTTTTCCCTGCGCTTGCCCTCTTTGGCAGCCATGCGGCTCCTCCGGCAGCCCGTCTCGGCAAGCTCAGTGGGGCTCATCGGCGGGGTGGCTGTCAAGGACTGACTGGATCGGCAACCCGTTCGGTCCGTCGGCGCGGCAGGAAGGGAGAATGATTCTCATTGATAAGAGGAATCGTTCTTATTATCACTTCCGGCATTACCCGCGTGTGGGGGGCTGCACGCGTGCTCGGAGGGGGGATGATGGCAATTCGCGGTAATCGACGAGCCGGGCGACACGCGCGGATGCAGGGGCGCCCGAGACCAGGGCTGTTGCGCACCGCGGCCACGTCCGCGATGGCGGCCTCGCTGGCCGCAACGGCACCGGCCGGGGCCCAGGAGGCCGCAGCGCAGCAGGCCGACCCGCTCGCACCGCTCGCGCTTGATCCGCTCGTCGTCTATGGCGCGAAGACCGCGCAGACGTTGGACGACATCACGGCCAGCGTCGGCATCGTCACCGAGGCGGACATCGAGACGCACCAGTTGCGCAGCTTCCGCAGCGCCTTCCGCACGCTCGCGAACGTCGCCGATTCGGACTGGAACGACGCCGGCTTCGTGATCCGCGGCCTCAATTCGGAAGGGCTGACGCCGGGCGGCGCGCCGCTCGCGAGCTTCTACGTCGACGGCGTGCAGCAGACGGTGCAGGGCACGCGGCGCGGCGCCCGCGGCCTCTGGGACGTGCAGCAGGTCGAGGTCTATCGCGGGCCGCAGTCGACCCTGTCGGGGCGTGCGGCGCTGGCCGGCACGGTGCAGGTGAAGACGAACGACCCGACCTTCGACTACGAGGCGGCGGCGGAGGGCACGGTCGGCACCATGGAGACGCGCGGCGGCGCCGCGATGGTCAACGTGCCGGTCGTCGACGACATCCTCGCGCTGCGCATCGCCGCCGAATACGAGCGCAGCGAAAGCGATCTGAACTATCCAACCTACCGCCGGTTCGACGACTATGGCGACTTCAAGCGCGACGAGTACTACCAGATCCGCAGCAAGCTGCTGTTCACGCCGGCGGCGCTGCCCGATACGCGCGCCCTGGTGACCTACGCCTTCGCCAGCGACTCACCGGACATCGACGATATCGCCGGCCCCGGACTGGGCTTCGACTGGGACAGCGAGCGCGGCGACTTCAACCTGCCGGTGTTCGCCGAGGTGCGCCGCGCGAAGAACCACAGTGCGGGCGCCGAGATCACGCACGACCTGTCGCGTGACCTCACCTTCACCTCGATGACCAGCTACGTGCACACGAACCTGTCGCGCGATTCGATCAACAAGGGCACCGGCGGCGAGACGAACTTCGTCGACGGCAACCTGGTGGAACAGCTCGCGACGCAGGAGTTCCGCCTGAACTATCTCGCCGACAGCCTCGCAGCGACACTGGGGGTCTACGGCGCCTACCAGGACGACGACAACGAGTATCGGCGGCCCGACTATTTCGGCAACTCCGACATCAGCCGGTCGGACGCCGAGATCTACAATGCGGCGCTGTTCGGCGAGGTCACTTACGAGTTCGTGCCGACGTGGAAGGCCGTGCTGGGCGGGCGCCTCGACCACAGCAGCCAGAAGGGCTCGAACTTCTTCTCGCGCAACGGTGCCGCGACGACCGACTTCGACTATGATTTCGACGAGACGGTGTTCCTGCCGAAGGCCGGCATCATCAAGGAACTGACGCCTGGGCATCAGCTGGGCTTAACGGTGCAGCGCGGCTTCCGTAACGGCGGTGCCGGGCTGCAGCGCTCGACCGGCGAGACCTTCACGTTCGATCCCGAGTTCGCCTGGAACTACGAACTGTCCTACAAGGGCAGCTTCTTCGAGCGGCGGCTGGATATCGGCGCCAACGTCTTCTATGCGGACCTGACGGACCAGCAGGTCGAGGTGCAGGAAGATCCGACGAACTTCGGTTCCACGATCACGACCAACGCGGCGGAGTCGCGGCTCTATGGCTTCGAGCTGGAGGCGAAGGGGCGGGTCACGCGCGAACTCTCCGCCTTCGCCTCGCTCGGCTACGTGCACACCAAGTTCGAGGACTTCGACAGCTCCAGCCTCGGCGACCTGTCGGGATCGCGGTTCCCCGAGGCGTCCAAGTGGAACGTCGCCGTCGGCGCCGACTATCACCACCCCAGCGGCTTCTTCGTCGGCGCCGACGCGAAATACACCTCCGATTTCCTCGCGCGGTTCGGCACCGCGCCGCAGGAGACGCTGGACGGCTACTTCGTCGCCAACCTTCAGGCGGGCTACCGCTACCGGAACCTGACGGCGACGGTGTTCGCCGAGAACGTCTTCGACGAGGACTACTTCCTCTATAATGACAACGATGTCGCCGCGACGCTCGGACCGCGCCGCGTCGTCGGCCTGACGCTGAAGGCGGAGCTTTAGCCACTGCGCAGGGCGGGCCGTTCCCGCACGTGGATGACGAAAGGTGACTTGAGGCTCTACTCTGTCGCGTAGCGAGCGGCCGCCGCCCGCACGACGAAAAGATCAGGGAGAGCAAGCCATGAGCCAGCGACGCAAGCAGCCAGACGAACTCCGCAGCTTCCGCTGGTTCGGGCCGGATACGCATCGCGCCTTCGGCCACCGCTCGCGCATGCAGGAGATGGGCTTCGCGCGCGAAGAGTTCATGGGCAAGCCGGTCATCGGTATCGTGAACACCTGGTCGGACACCAACACCTGTCACAGCCACCTGCGCGACCGCGCCAACGAGGTGAAGCGCGGCGTGATGCAGGCGGGCGGCTTCCCGGTCGAACTGCCGGCGATGTCGGTCGGCGAGCAGATGACCAAGCCGACCTCGATGATGTACCGCAACTTCCTTGCCATGGAGACCGAGGAACTGCTGCGCTCGCAGCCGATCGACGGCTGCGTGCTGCTCGGCGGCTGCGACAAGACCACGCCCGGCCTGCTGATGGGCGCCATCTCGATGGGCATCCCGGCGATCTACCTGCCGGCAGGCGCCATGCTGCGCGGCCACTGGCGCGGAAAGACGCTGGGCTCCGGCACCGACGTGTTCAAGCTGCACGCCGAGCGGCGCGCCGGCAACCTGTCCGACGACGACTGGAACAGCCTGGAGTCCGGCTTCGCCCGGTCGGCCGGCACCTGCATGGTGATGGGCACCGCCTCGACGATGATGTCGCTGGCGGAATCGCTCGGCATGACCCTGCCGGGCGCCTCGACGATCCCGGCGGTGGACGCGACGCATGCGCAGATGGCGGTGCGTGCCGGCATGCGCATCGTCGACATGGTCTGGGACGACCTGACGCCGGCGAAGATCCTGACGCGCGAGGCGTTCGACAACGCCATCACCGTCGACATGGCGCTGTCTGGGTCGACCAACGCGATCATCCACCTGACGGCGATGGCCGGCAGGGCCGGCATCGACCTGCCCGCCGAGCGCTTCGACGAAATCTCCAAGCGCACGCCGGTGCTGTGCAACCTGAAGCCGGCCGGCACGCACCTGATGGAGGATTTCTACTATGCCGGCGGCCTGCGCGGGCTGCTGAACCGGATCGGCGACCTCCTGAACCTCGACTGCCTGACGGTCAACGGCCGCACCCTGGGCGAGAACATCGCCGGCGCCGAGGTCTATGACGACGATGTGATCCGAACCCGCGGCAATCCGCTGTCGCCGACCGGCGGCACCGCGGTGCTGCGCGGCAACCTCGCGCCCGACGGCGCCATCATCAAGCCGACGGCCGCCGAGCCCCGCCTGCTGAAGCACCGCGGCAAGGCGGTGGTGTTCGAGAGCGTCGACGACATGTATGCGCGCGTCGACGACGAGAACCTCGACGTGACCGCGGACTCGGTGCTGGTGCTGAAGAACGGCGGCCCGCTGGGGGCGCCCGGCATGCCGGAATGGGGCCAGCTGCCGATCCCGAAGAAGCTGCTGCGCGACGGCGTGCGCGACATGCTGCGCATCTCCGACGCGCGGATGAGCGGCACCAGCTACGGTGCCTGCGTCCTGCACGTCTGCCCGGAATCGGCGGTCGGCGGGCCGCTCGCCTTCGTCCGCGACGGCGACGAGATCGAGATGGACGTCGAGGCGCGCACGCTGCACCTGCACGTCTCGGAGGCGGAGCTGAAGGCGCGGCGCGAGGCCTGGCAGCCGCCGCCGGCGCATTACAGCCGCGGTTACGGCTCGCTCTACATCCAGCACGTGACGCAGGCCGACAAGGGCGCCGACTTCGACTTCCTGCATGCCGGCGAGCCGATCCCGGAGCCGAAGATCTTTTGAGGCGCCGGCGGAGCGCGGGCGTCCCGCCCGCAATTTCCTCTCCGTCCCTCGGCGGACGAATAATAGGCAGGCGGGACGCCCGCGCTCCGGCGCGGCGTCTTCTTCTGCTCCTCGCCTTCCTCTGGTCCGTTTCGCCGGCCGTTGCGCTGGAGCCGGGGCCGTCGGCGCTGGTCGTGGACATCGTGGATGGCGACACCGTCGTGCTCGACGACCGCAGCGAGGTGCGGCTGGTCGGGCTGCAGGCGCCGAAGCTGCCGCTCGTGCGGCCGAACTTCCCGACATGGCCGCTGGCGGCGGAGGCGAAGGCGGCGCTGGAGGCGATCGCCGGGGGGCGGCGGGTGCAGTTGCGCTTCGGCGGCGCCAGGATGGATCGGCACGGCCGCCACCTCGCGCACCTGTTCCTGGGTGAGGGCGACGGTGCGGCCTGGGTGCAGGGCGAGATGCTGCGGCGGGGGATGGCGCGGGTCTACACCTTCCCCGACAACCGCGCCCGGGTGCCGGAAATGCTGGCGCTGGAGCGCGAGGCGCGGGCTGCCCGGCGAGGCATCTGGGGGCTGCGCTTCTATGCGATCCGGAGCGCCGATGATCTGGACCGCGACATCGGCACGTTCCAGATCGTCGAGGGCGAGGTGCTCGGCGCGGCGGTCGTGCGCGGGCGCGGCTATCTCAACTTCGGCACCGACTGGAAGACCGACTTCACCGTCGTCGTGCCGCCGGATGCGGTCCGCCTGTTCCGGCGCGAAGGGGCCGAAATTCAATCCTTCCAGGGACGCACGGTGCGCGTGCGCGGCTGGCTGCGCTGGTATGATGGCCCGCAGATGGAAGTCACCCATCCGGAGCAGATCGAGGTGCCGGAATCATGAGCCGCCGATTTTCGATCCGTGGATTTCCGATCCGTCCGGCGATGCTCTGCGTCGCGGCGGCGCTGCTTCTGGCCGCCTGCGAGACGGTACCGGCCACCGGCGAGTCCGTCTTCACCGGCTTCACGCCGCTGTCCTCGGAGGCGGCACTGGGCGCTCAGGAGCACCCGAAGATCCTGTCGCAGTTCGGCGGGGAATATGACGACCCCGAGTTGGCCGCCTATGTCGCGAGCGTGGGAAAGCTGCTGGCGAGCGCCTCGGAACTGCCGCAGCTCGACTGGCGCTTCACCGTCATCGATTCCGACATCGTCAACGCCTTCGCGCTGCCCGGCGGCTATGTCTATGTGACGCGGGGCCTGATCGCGCTCGCCCGCGACGAGGCGGAGATGGCCGCGGTGCTGGCGCACGAGATCGGGCACGTCACTGCGCGCCACTCCGCCCAGCGCCAGGGCCAGGGACTGATCGCCGGCATCGGCGCACTGGCGGCGGGCATCCTTCTGGGTGACGCCGGTGCCAGCATCGGCTCGACCCTCGGGCAGGGCTATGTGGCCAGCTATTCCCGCAGCCAGGAGCATCAGGCGGACGAACTCGGCGTGCGCTATCTGTCGCGCGTCGGCTTCGACCCGAACGCCATGTCGGGCTTCCTCGCCGGCATGCAGGCGCAGAGCGAGCTGCTGGCCCGCATCCAGGGCAAGGAGCAGTCCGAGGCGAGCTGGCTGGCGACCCATCCGCCGACGGGCGAACGGGTGACCGCGGCGTCGGCCGCGGCGCAGGGCATCAGCATCCGCGACCCGATGCGCGGACGGGACACCTTCCTTGCGAAGATCGACGGCATGACCTACGGCGACAGCCCGGAGAACGGGCTCATCCGTGGGCGCAGCTTCATCCACCCGGTGCTGCGCTTCCGCTTCGAGGTGCCGGAGAGCTTCAAGCTGGTGAACACCGCCAGCAAGGTGGGCGCGGTCGGCCCGGACGGCGCGGTCATCGTCATGGACATGGCTAAGAGTGGCGGTGCGACCGGCATGGCGGCCTATCTGCAGAACGTCTGGGCGGCGCGCACGCGGCTCGCCGGCGTCGAGAACATCACGATCAACGGCCTGCCGGCTGCGACCGGCACCACACGCGTCCAGTCGCGGAGCGGCGTCGTCGACATGCGGCTGGTGGCGATCCGCGGCGACGGCGACACCGTCTACCGCCTGCAGTTCGCGACGCCGAGCGCGCAGACCGCCCGCCTGGCGAACGACCTGCAGCGTACGACCTACAGCTTCCGGCGCCTGTCCGCGGCCGAGGCCGCGAAGGTGCGCCCCTACCGCATCAGGATCCGGACGGTGAGGCCCGGCGACACCTTGGCGTCGCTCGCGGCGGGCATGCCCTACACGGATCACCGCGAAGACCGGATGCGCGTGCTGAACGGCCTTCGGCCGGGCGAGACGCTGCAGCCGGGCACGAAGGTGAAGACGATCGTCGAGTAGCGCCGCCGGGCATCACCGTCTGACGCGATCGTGAAGGACGGTGCCGCCGCTGCCGTCGTTGGTAGTTGGCTGCCGTATGGCAGCAAACCGCCATCACGACGGAGAGATCGATGAGACTGCTGCCGCGCCGCTCCCTTCCGCTCGCCCTCGCCGCCGGCCTCGCGATGGCCGCATCGCTTCCCCCCGTCTCCGCCATGGCCGCGGAGGCCGCCCATGAGCCTGCGACCGTCGCGAGCGCGCACGGGTTCGCCGAGACGGTCGATCGCCTGACCAAGGCGATCGAGAGCCGCGGCGCCAAGATCGCGGCGACCGTCGACCATGCGAAGGCGGCGGGCTCGGTGGACATGAAGCTGCGGCCCACGACCGTGGTGATCTTCGGCAACCCGAAGCTGGGGACGCCGCTGATGCAGACGAACCAGACCGCCGGGCTCGACCTGCCGCTGCGCGTGCTGGTCTGGGAGGATGCCGACGGCAAGGTGAACCTGGGCTACTGGCCGCCGGCTATGCTGGCGGAACTGCACGGTGCGGATCCGGAGTCCGAGGCGGTCGGGCGGATGACCAAGGCCATGGGCGGCATCGTCGCCGAGGCCGCCGGCAAGAACTGACGGCGCCTACCAGCGCAGCAGGCGGCTGCCCGCCGCCGCACCGACGGCGGTGGGCAGGCAGATCGCCAGCGGGTACCAGGTCGCGACGAAGAGCGGGCTGTCGTCGCTGCAGTGCCAGCCGTAGAGAAAGGCCGCAACGGCGCCCGCCGCCAGGCCGGCGACGGCTCCGGTGAGGGCCGGCCGGGTCGGTGCCCCTTGCCGCAGCCCCAGCAGCAGTGCCGTGAGCGGTGCCACCGCGAGCAGCGGGATGACGGTCATGCAGATCGCGGCGTTGTTGCCGATCAGCCGCGGCGCCCATGCCTGGCTCGGCACGGCGAAGAGTTCCGCCACGATGCCGGCCGCGGCCAGCGCGGGGAAGGCGAGCAGCGCCAGCGCTGGGCCGCGCGCGGGTGCTGCCGGCCGCGCGAGGCGGAGCAGCAGCACGATCGACGGAATGGCCAGTCCGAGGACGACGACGAACTTGTAGGGGAAACGCGTCGTCGCGAGCGCGGCGGCGACGTCCGCGCGGATGCCGATCGTTGCGAGCAGTGCTGCGCCGGCGACAACGGCGCCTGCCGCCAGGGCCGGCAGCATGACCGCGGCCGGCGGCGTCCGGCGCGTCTTCGCGTCGGCTGCGAGGGCTTCGATCAGGTCGCCGGTCCTCATTCCCGTCCTTTCCGATACAGCGCCGCAAGCGCCTTCAACGCGCGATGCAGGGTCACCCGCACCGCCACCTCCGTCATCTCCAGCCGCTGTGCCGTCTCGCGCACCGTGCGGCCGTCCAGCGAGATGGAGCGGACGATGTCCTGCTGGCGCGGGTTCAGGCCCGCGATCAGCCGCTGCGCGTCCCGCCTGTCCTCGTCGCGTTCCGACGTTTCGGCCTCGGGCTCCTCGACCAGCCCGTCCAGGGCGACTTCCAGCCGTCGGCCGCGACGGCGCATGGCGTCGATGACCTTGTGGCGCGCGATCGCGCCGATCCAGGGGCCGAGTGGTTCGCCCATACGCCACGTATGACGCTTCAAGTGAATCGCCAGCAGCGTCTCCTGGACCACGTCCTCGATCTCGGCGCCGTACCCGGTGCCGAAAACCCGCCGCACCGTCGCCCGTACCGCGGGCGCTATGTCCTGCAGCAGTGCGCGATAGGCGGCGGCGTCGCCGTCCAGCGCCGCCGTCATCAGTTCGATCCGCCTGCTTTCCCGCGCCCTGTCGTTCACGCCGTCCCCATGTCCTTCGCTGCGCGGGCAGCCTTCGTTACAGCGGCATGATGCCGGATCAATGATCCGTGATCGGCACCGCCTCGGCCATCACGGATCGGCGACGACGGTAACGAACCCGGCCGGGGCGTCGAAGGGCGTAGTGCAGGCCGAGAGACGGCCCGCGCTCGAATCCAAAGGGAGAGTTCACATGAATCGCCTCACACGCAACATCGCACTCGCCGGTTCCTTCGCCACGGCCCTCGCCATGCTGGCCGCCCCGGCGAGCGCCATGGACGCCGACAAGGAGAAGTGCTTCGGCGTGGCGCTGAAGGGGCAGAACGACTGCGCCGCCGGCCCCGGCACCACCTGCGCCGGCACCTCGAAGGTCGACTATCAGGGCAATGCCTGGAAGGCCGTGCCGAAGGGCACCTGCGTGTCGATGGAGGTCCCGGGCGGCCGCAAGGGCTCGCTGACGGCGCTCGAGCGCGACATGCCGAAGATGTGACGCCACGCATCCGAGCGAACGGCCGGGGGGGGGGCCCCCCCCCCCCCCCCCCCCCCCCCGGCCGGGGGGGGGGGGGGGGGGGGGCGCCCCCCCCCCCCGCTCCGGGATAAAGCGTGATCTTACCGATTCTTCCAATTCGGCTTGCGCTTCTC